>PAYR01000008.1 GCA_002715345.1 Flavobacteriales bacterium
AGAAACCAACCACCTCTTTTTCCCTATTCAGCATGTGTAATGTGCTCCAGGGCTCGCAAACTGGAATTGGTGGCTCTAACAAAGCCACATCAGCACTTTCGCCAAACAAAGAGACTTGAGCAGAATTTTCATTTTGTTGATGTTTCGCACCGAACTTCATGGCTTTCTCTAAAAAGACAGGACCGCCTTCATCCCCATCAAAATAAACAGAACGATGATGGCCGAAACTGTCAAAACCACCAGCCACTACCAAGCTCTCAAATGCTTTTTTGTTAGCCGCTCGTAAATCAATACGCTTAGTAACATCAAAAATAGATTGATATGATCCGTTCTCACTACGCTCGTTCACAATAGCTTCTACAGCAGCTTCTCCTACGCCTTTTACAGCCCCCAATCCAAAACGGATTTCTCCATTTTTGTTAACCGCAAACTTGTAAAAACTCTCGTTTATATCTGGACCTAACACTTTTATTCCCATTCGCTTACACTCCTCCATATAGAATGTCACTTTTTTGATGTCATTCATGTTGTGTGTAAGGTATGCCGCCATATATTCGGCAGGGTAATGCGCTTTTAAATAGGCTGTATGAAATGCAATTAAGGCATAACAAGTAGAGTGTGACTTATTGAAGGCATAAGCAGCAAACGCTTCCCAATCTTTCCATACTTTTTCGGCAATTTCTACATCATGCCCACGCTCTTTACAGCCACCCAAAAATTTCGGTTTGAGCTTATCTAGTAAGGCAAATATCTTTTTACCCATTGCCTTACGCAACACATCGGCATCACCCTTAGAGAAGCCTGCTAAAGACTGCGAAAGCAACATCACTTGCTCCTGATAGACAGTAATACCATAGGTGTCGGCCAAATACTCTGCCATTTCTGGTAGGTCGTACTCTATTTCCTCATCTCCATGCTTACGAGCAATAAAGTTGGGGATGTAATCCATAGGCCCTGGTCGGTACAAGGCATTCATCGCAATTAAATCATCAAACTTATCAGGTTTTAATGCGCGTAAGTTCTTTTGCATTCCTGGCGATTCAAACTGGAAAACACCATTGGTTTCACCTCTTTGAAAAAGTTCGTATGTTTTTTCATCATCTAATGGAATTTCATCTGGGTCAATATCCACACCATGATTGTGCTTGATAAGTTTACAGCAATCCTTAATAATGGTTAAGTTTTTTAAACCTAAGAAATCCATCTTTAGCATACCTGCCGACTCTACTACCGAGTTATCAAACTGAGTAACTAGTAACTCCGCATCTTTAGCTGTTGTAACAGGTACAAATTTGCTAATATCATCAGGAGTAATAATTACTCCACAAGGATGGATTCCTGTATTACGAACAGAACCCTCTAAAATAGTAGCTTGTTTAATGGTTTGTGCTTGTAAATTATCTCCTTCGGCTATTTCTTTGAAATCATTAGCTAATTGCAATTGCTCTCCATTCAGCTTTTCTTTCAATTGCGTATCATCAAATTTGAAGAGCTTATTAAGCTTAATATCGGGCATTTTTTTTGCCAATAAATCCGCTTCTGCTAGTGGTAAATCCAATACGCGAGCAGTATCTCTTAATGAAGATTTGGCTGCCATAGTACCGAAAGTGATGATTTGTGCTACCTGATTTTTACCGTATTTATCAACCACCCAATGGATAATATCGTTACGACCTTCATCATCAAAATCAATATCAATATCAGGAAGTGACACCCTATCTGGATTCAAGAAACGCTCAAACAGAAGGTCGTAATTAATAGGGTCCACATTAGTAATACCTACACAATAGGCTACTGCCGAACCTGCAGCAGAACCTCTTCCAGGTCCAACAGAAACGCCCATTCTTCTTGCCTGTGAAGTAAAATCTTGTACAATCAAAAAATAACCAGGATAGCCTGTATTTTCTATGGTAGCTAGCTCAAAATCTAATCGTTCTGAAATCTCTTCAGTGATTTCTCCATAACGCTTTTTGGCGCCTTCATAAGTTAAATGTCGTAAGTAAGCATTTTCTCCTCTTTTCCCTCCATCTACATTATCTTGTGCATCTATAAATTTCTCTGGAATATCAAAAGCAGGAAGCAATACATTACGCTTTAAATGGTAGTTTTCTATCTTCTCAATAATTTCGTTGGTGTTGATAATCGCTTCTGGAACATCTGCAAAAAGCTCCTTCATTAGCTGCTGAGATTTAAAGTAATACTCCTCGTTTGGAAAACCAAAACGGAATCCTCTTCCTCTTCCTTTTGGGGTAGATTGCAGTTCTGCGTCTTTTATACAAAGTAAAATATCGTGGGCATTTGCATCCTCTTGCGAAAGGTAGTAGGTGTTGTTGGTTGCTACTACTTTTACTTCATATTTTTTAGCAAATCGTAACAATACCTCATTAACGATTTCTTCCTCTTCTAAACCATGACGAACAAGCTCTACATAGAAGTCTTCTTCAAAGGTTTCTTTCCACCAAACAAAAGCTTCCTCTGCTTGCTTTTCTCCCACATTCAATATCAAATCGGATACTTCTCCTTTCAAACCACCACTAAGCGCTATCAAACCTTCTTTGTACTGCTCTACCACAGCTTTATCAATACGGGGCACATAGTAAAACCCATCTACAAAACTGATGGAGCTCATCTTGGCTAAGTTGTGATAACCGTCTTTGTTTTTGGCTAGAAAAACTTGACTATAACCGTTGTCTTTTTGTGTTTTATCAGTATGAACTTTACAAACAAACAACTCACAACCAACCACACCTTTTACAGCAAATGGCTTGGGAGTATCAGCATCTTTGTTATGCTCAATAATCTCTTTATTTGCTGGATGATTATAAATCGCATTAACAAACTTGTATGCCCCATACAAATTGGAGTGATCGGTTAAAGCAACAGCTGGCATTCCTAATTCTACTGCTTTATTCACTAAATTATCAATTTCAGTGGTAGATTGTAACACAGAATACTGCGTGTGATTGTGTAAATGAGAATATGAAACCTCTGCTAATGAAGCTAAATTCTCGGTAGTATCTAACTTAGTTGTAGATGCCGAAGCTGCTTTTTTTCTGTCTTTTATATTTTGACTTTCAGCCTTGAGGTTTAAGTGCTTCAAGCCAATCTTTTGAATCGGTGTTGGATTAAAGCCTTGAAACTCTCTAAGGTAAGAATCTTCTTGTTTTAACTCTTGGGTATTGTAATGCCCTTGTCGCAGCAACTCTAAGAAACAACGCGTAGTTGCCTCTACATCGGCAGTGGCGTTATGCGCTTCGGCAAAAGGCTCTCCAAAAAGGCATTCGTGTAATTCAGTTAGGTTAGGAAATTTGAACTTACCACCTCTACCACCTGGGATTTGGCATAATAGTGCTGATTTCTCCGTACAGGTATCCAATACGGGCTTATCTATCAGTAGGCTTGTATCCATACCCAAACGGTGCATTTCGCAACCCATGATACTGACATCGAAACCTACATTTTGCCCAACAATAAATTGTGCCTTTTGAAGCGCTTCTTGAAAAAGCTCCATCATTGCTGACAAACCTACTCCTTTCTCTTCTGCTAAATCGGTAGAAATACCATGTATCTTTTCTGCATCAAAAGGAATATCAAAACCTTCTGGCTGCACTAAAAAATCGGATTGTTCAACCAAAACACCCATCGAATCGTGCAATTGCCAAGCAATTTGAATACATCTTGGCCAATTCTCCGTGTCGGTAATTGGTGCATTCCAATTTCTTGGTAAACCAGTGGTTTCTGTGTCAAATATCAGATACATATACTTCAAAAATATTGTTCACAATTAGTATCTCAAAACTACCAATTTTAGCCACTTATTTAAGCTTTGTTAATAAGTATTAAAATCTCAATTTTTCTTTCTTATTTAGATAAATAATTGCATATTTGCAGCCCTAAAAATTAAGGACTAACTACGAGATAGTTTAACTGAGAAAATTATGGCAACAAAAATTAGATTGCAAAGACACGGTAGAAAAGCAAAACCAATCTTCAAGATTGTAGTAGCTGATGAGCGTGCAAAAAGAGATGGTAAATTCATCGAAAAATTAGGTGTTTACAATCCAAACACAAACCCAGCAATTATCGATTTAAACTTCGATAGTGCAGTAGAATGGATGATGAAAGGTGCGCAACCAACAGATACAGCTCGTGCTATTTTATCGTACAAAGGTGTGATGATGAAGAAACACCTATTGGGAGGTGTAGCAAAAGGTGCTTTTTCGGAAGAAGAAGCAGACAAGCGTTTCGAAGCTTGGTTAGCTGATAAAGAAGGCAAAATTCAAGCTAAGAGAGACGGACTTTCTAAAGCTGCACAAGACAAGGCTGCTACTCAATTAGCAGCTGAAAAAGAAGCAAACGAAAAGAGAACTCAAGAATTAGCGGCTGCTAACTCTGAGTTAGCTGAAGAAGTTGAAACTGAGGAAGCTACTGAAGAGACTGTAGAAGCAGAGGCTTCTGAAGAGGATTCTGTTGATGCAACCATTGAAGAAGCTGTTGCTGCTGAGGAAACTCCTGATGAAGAAACTCCTACAGAAACTGATGAACCTAAAGCAGAAGCAACCGAAGAAGCACCAGCTGCTGAGGAAACTCCTGATGAAGAAACTCCTGCAGAAACTGAAGAAGCAAAAGAAGAAGCACCAGCTGCAAAGGAAACTCCTGCTGAAGAAGCTCCTGCAGAAACTGAAGAACCAAAAGTAGAAGCAACCGAAGAAGCTCCAGCTGCAGAAGAAAGTCCTGCTGAAGAAGCTTCTGTAGAGGAAGCGAAAAAAGAAACTGCAGAATAATACATGAAGAAGGAAGACTGCTTCTTTCTGGGCTACATTAGCCGCAAACATGGTTATAAAGGAGTTGTCAAAATCAAGTTGGAAACTCCTGCAAAATATAAGGATCTAGCACATATGTTCATTGAAATGAACGGAGGGCTAGTTCCTTTTTTTATTGACTCTTTTCGACTCATAAAAGAAAATATTGCCCTTGTAAATTTTGAGGATGTTGGTTCCGAAGAAGATGCTCAAAGGTTGGTTGGTAAAGAAGTTTTCATACCTCTAGAATTTATTGACGAAAGTCAGCAGAACGAACTAGCTGCACTCATTGGTTTTGAGGTAATAGACTCCAAACATGGAAGCATTGGAAAAGTAAATGATATACTTAATAATACCGCTCAAGATCTTTTTCAGATTAGCAATGGATATCAGGATTTTTTAGTTCCTATCACTGAAGAGTTTATTCAAAAAATTGAGGGTAACACCATCTATCTAGAAACCCCTGAGGGTCTGATTGACCTTTTTCTTGAATAACACTAAATTTGTAGGATGCGCCAGCTCCTATTCATACTATTCCCCTTTTGCTGTTTTGCACAAACAAACCCCCTACTCATTAAAGAAATACAAGTACTAGAAGGCGATACCTTCATCACCGCTAAACTAGACAACATAGACATCCTTTCTTTTAGAACAGCCGAAGAAAAACGCTATTACTACCGACTAAAACACAAAACCCTAAAAGTGTATCCTTATGCTTTGTTAGCCGCACATAAGCTAGATAGCATACAGCAAGATTTAGAGCATATTCCAAGAAAAAGAAAACGCAAAAAATATGTAAAAGCAGTAGAACAATGGGCGAAAGAAGATTTGGCTGAAGAGCTGAAAAAACTCACACGCTGGGAAGGGCGTATTTTAGTGAAACTAATTTATCGAGAGACCGGTATTTGCACCTATGATATTGTAAAAGACCTAAGAGGGGGATTACATGCTTTTATATGGCAACAAATAGCTAAAATTTACGATAATAACCTTAAAAACACCTACCAACCAACTAACGATAAAGAAGACAAACTAATAGAACATATATTGATAGAAACTGAACAAATCAGGAGAGTAAAAAAATAATAAACTAGTAAGCTACAATTATTTAGCAAACTGTGCTGCTACTTTTTTGTTTTTCGGCCCTTCAGAGTAGTCGTAGAAACCTTCACCAGACTTTAAGCCTAACTTACCTGCAGTTACCATATTGACCAATAATGGGTTTGGTGCATATTTAGGATTTCCAAATCCTTCGTGCATCACTTCTAAAATAGAAAGACATACATCCAAGCCAATAAAGTCAGCTAAGTGTAGTGGCCCCATTGGGTGCGCCATACCTAACATCATTACAGTATCAATCTCTTCTACCCCTGCTACACCTTGAAAAAGCGTTTCGATTGATTCGTTAATCATAGGCATCAAAATTCTGTTAGCTACAAAACCAGGGTAGTCGTTTACCTCTACTGGTACTTTACCTAGCTTTTTAGAAGTATCCATGATCAATTTAGTCACTTCATCAGAAGTTGCGTATCCTCTAATCACTTCTACCAACTTCATAATCGGCACAGGATTCATAAAATGCATTCCTATCACCTTATCTGCTCTTTTTGTAGCAGCAGCAATCTTGGTGATAGAGATAGAAGAAGTGTTGGTACCCAAAAGGGTATTAGCATCGCACATCTCATCCAATTGCCTGAAGATACTTAGCTTAATATCCACATTTTCGGTAGCTGCTTCTACTACCAAATCCATTCCTTTTACAGCAGTAGCCATATCGGTGTGTGTACTGATGTTAGCGATGGTATTATTTTTGTTCTCCTCACTGATTTTCTCTTTCGCTACCATACGATCTAAGTTTTTGGAAATCGTAGCCAAAGCTTTGTCTAAAGCATCTTGAGAAAGGTCAATCAAATTAACGCTGTAACCACTTTGTGCAAAACAATGTGCGATTCCATTTCCCATGGTTCCTGCACCAATAACTGCTATATTTTTCATCTCTATAGAATTTAATTTTGAACAGCAAAAGTAAGAAATCCTATCGGCTCTTTTGAGCTAGCATTGGCACAAAACTGAAATCGCCATAAGTAGACTTCTCAAAAGTAGTTTCGGAGGTGCGTAACATCAAAGTCATTTTCTGAATCTCTCCTTCTCCTACTGGAATAACTAATCGCCCTCCTACCTTTAACTGAGCTAATAAATCTTCTGGAATAAAAGGGGCGCCACAAGTCACAATGATTTTATCGAAAGGTGCCATTTTGGATAATCCTTTATAACCATCCCCATAAATAAACATGGCCTGATAACCTAGTTTTGGTAAAAAATACTTGGTTTTAGTATACAAGTCTTTTTGTCTTTCAATGGTGAACACCTGAGCTTTAAGCGCAATTAAAACAGCCGCTTGATAACCAGAACCNGTACCAACTTCTAATACTTTTTCGTAGGGNTTTATTTGNAGTAACTCNGTTTGNAAAGCNACGGTNTAGGGCTGCGAAATGGTTTGATCGCAACCAATCGGAAAAGCTTTNTCTTGNTAAGCAAANTTCAAAAAGGCTTGATCCATAAACAAATGNCTTGGTATTTCANNAATAGCTNGCAGNACTTTCTNATCTTTAATCCCTTTAGNTCTAAGTTCTTCTATNAACTGCATGCGCAGTCCCTTATGTCTNAANTNGTCTGTCATTTCTGTCCGGACTAAAATAGCGATTACTTGATATAAAAAACCTATTTTAGCACAAATTATCTTCTATGTTAAAAGTTGGCGTATTGGGTGCTGGTCACCTCGGTAAAATCCACCTCAAAATCTTAAAAGAGCTTAAAAAAGACTACGAGGTTATTGGATTTTACGATCCTGACAGAGAAAATTCCAAGAAGGTAAATAAAGACTTTCGTGTAAAGGCATTTAAAAAAATAGAAGATTTAATTGCCGAATCGGATGTAATTGATATTGTTACCCCAACCCTTTCTCACTTCGACTGTGCTATCGAGGCTATAAAGGCCCATAAGCATGTGTTTATTGAAAAGCCTATCACCAAAACTACCGAAGAAGCTGAAATATTAATGAAGCTATCTAGAGAGGCTGGTGTAAAGGTACAGGTAGGACATGTGGAGCGATTCAATCCTGCTTTTACTGCAGCACAGCCGTACTTTAATCAACCTATGTTTATTGAAGCACATCGATTAGCAGAGTTTAATCCTAGAGGAACTGATGTACCTGTTGTTTTGGACTTGATGATTCATGATATTGACATTATTCTAAGCATCGTTAAATCTAACATCAGGAAGATTAGTGCAAGTGGCGTATCGATAGTAAGTGACACCCCAGACATTGCCAACGCACGTATTGAGTTCGATAATGGATGTGTGGCCAATATAACAGCTAGTCGCATGTCCTTAAAAAACATGCGTAAAACAAGAATCTTCCAAAAAGACGCATATATCGCAGTAGATTTTCTAGAGAAAAAAACAGAAGTTATACGATTAAAAAGCTTAAATACTTCCGAAGAACAGAATCCTTTTGCTATTGTTTTAGACTTGGGGAAAGGAAGGAAGAAGAAGCAGATTTACTTTGAAAATCCAAGCATCGAAGAAAATAACGCCATTAAAGATGAACTAAAAAGTTTTGCTGATGCCATTAACAACAACACCGAACCTATTGTAACCATTGAAGATGGGTTTCATGCTTTGGAAGCAGCACATATGATATTAGAAAAAATGAAATTAACGCCACAGCTAAGCATAGCATAACAAGAGCATTACTTATCCGTTGATGATGAAGATGAAAGCATATTTACCAATCTTATTAGTTTTATTATTTACAGCTTGTGAGGTTATAAATCCAGAAGAAGATTTTGCGGCATTTTTAAGGATAGATGAAATCAACACTAGTGAAGTGGGTACAGCAAATATAACTGATTTGTGGTTTTATTTTGACAATGAATTACAAGGCACATATCCCATACCCTCTGTTTTTCCTGTATTAAGACATGGTGAACAGGAAATTTATATTGCAGCTGGAATTAAAAAAAATGGAATAGCTGCTTCTAGAGATAAGTATCCCTTTTATAGATGGCATAATGAAACTATTACTTTATCTCCTGGAGATACAACCTTAATATCTCCTAAAATATCATACAATACAGATATAGTGTTTATTGAAGATTTTAATAACCAAAGTATTGGACATCAATTTGACACTACCTCTACAAGCACTGTGAAACCAGAATTTATTTACACAAATAACAACGGATATTTATATACAAATTTAAATCAAGTGGGTGATAAAATGTCCATTATAGGCCCCACCACAACACTACCTCTTTTAAGTGAAATTTATGTTGAGTTGGATTACAAGTGTAATGCTAACTTTTTAGTTGGGTTAATGTGTTACTATCCACAATATGCATTACCCAAAGTTACAAATGTAATTACTCCAAAAGAAGATTGGAATAAAATCTATCTAGACTTAGATGATTTTGTCACTTCGGAAATCACTAATGGGGCGATTAGTTTTTCAGTATGGATTGCTATGGATCAAGACACAACACTAGAAAATTCAGAGCTTTACTTAGATAATATTAAACTTCTACATGAAGAATAAACCACTTCAAACATTAAAATACATCCTGTTTGATGCTATTTCAGCAGCAACAGCATGGGTGTTATTTTTCTATTATCGAAGTATCCAAATAGATGGTAATAGTATCATTCATAGCAATATACTTATAAAGGGTGTTATTATTGTCACTATTGCTTGGATTGTTTTATATGCCTTTTTTGGATTCTATAAAAACATATATCGCAAATCGAGATTAAAGGAGTTAGGACAAACATTTACAAGTAGTATTCTTGGAGTAACTGTTTTATTCTTTGCTGTGCTCATTGATGATTTCATTATGACTTACAAACAATATTATCTTTCATACATAGTGCTGTTTGGGTATCATTTTGGCATTACTGCTTTTTTCCGATTTTTTATATCTAGTTTAACTGCTTATAGAATTCATAACAAACTCATTGGATTCAATACTCTTATTATTGGAAGTAATGAAAAAGCTGCTCGACTATATACGGATTTAGAAAATGAAGTAAAATCTAGTGGACATCGTATTCGAGGTTTTGTAAATGTAGATGAAAAAACCTCTTATTTACTTTCGAATCACATCAACCATTTAGGGAGCTTTAAAAATGTGAAAAAACTCATCAAGCAAGAGAAAATAGAGGATATTATAATTGCTATAGAAACTTCCGAACATGGTAAAATCTCCGCAATTTTAAACGAACTAGAAAACACCAGAGTATTCATTAAAATTATTCCAGACATCTACGATATATTATCTGGAAGCGTGAAAATGAATTCCATTTTAGGAACCCCACTCATTGAAGTAAAACACGATCTTTTGCCAGAGTGGGAAAGATTATTGAAAAAAGTATTTGATTACCTCATCGCCTCAATCGCTATACTATTACTCTCCCCTGTCTATTTATTTACTGCCCTTATGGTTAAATTAAGCTCGCCAGGGCCTATAATCTACAAACAAGAGCGCATTGGACAATTTGGTATACCATTCAAAATTTACAAGTTTCGTTCTATGCGTACCGATGCCGAAAAAGACGGACCTAAACTTTCAAGTAAAACAGATAGCCGTGTAACGCCTTGGGGAAAATTTATGCGTAAAGTACGACTAGATGAAACACCTCAATTTTTCAATGTATTGAGAGGCGATATGAGTTTTGTAGGACCTAGACCTGAACGCCAATTTTATGCCGAACAACTCATAACAAAAGCACCTCACTACAAGCATATATACAAAGTAAAACCCGGAATCACTTCTTGGGGAATGGTGAAGTTCGGATACGCTGAAAACCTAGAAGAGATGCTTGAAAGATTAAAATACGACATCCTCTACATAGAAAATATGTCTTTTTTAATTGACCTCAAAATCATGATTCACACGGTGTTGATTATTTTCCAAGGAAGAGGAAAATAATAACAAACATTCGCTTTCTTCGATTACACTTTTATATTTCTATTAAGTGTTTTAGCATATGCTATAACTTTATTAGGATTTTATACTTGGGCGTTATATCAAGCAAAAAAATGCAGATGATTGTCAGAGGTTTGTCATTGATTCTTACGAAGTTCATTCAGGAATTGATATTCCAAAAATAAAAGTCATCAATTGCTATTATGATGAAGATAAAGACCTGAGAACAAGTATTTACTTGTTGAAAGAAACATTATTAAAAAATGAAAACTTTATTTCTGTTGACTCTTTTACATTAGTTGGAAATGAACTACTCAACTTAACAGAAAAACCAACAACAGAATTACTACTACCAGAAGGCGAACGATGGAATAGAAAATGGAGTTACCTATTAGAACCTCAAAGCAACAGAATCTAGTTTGAATTGGAGTTTTAAGACAACCTATTCTCTCTCCATTTAGAGCGACTAGCAGCTTGAGTTGCAACGCTCGCTTTTCCTTTACTCATTAAATTGATAGCCAACATGGCTGCAACCTCGGCTTCTAGCTCATTGGTTTCATCCAATTTTGCAGGATCAAAATGGTTTTTTACAAAATGTGTGTCAAAATCTCCTGAAGTAAATGCAGGATGCTGCATCACATACTTACCAAAAGAAAGCGTTGTTTCTACTCCAGCTACTTTATAATCTTCAATAGCACGAATCATACGCTCTATAGCTTCCTCCCTATCTTTACCATAAGTAATCAATTTTGAAAGCATTGGATCGTAATAAATCGGCACTTCCATTCCTTCTTCAAAACCATCATCTACACGCACACCAATACCTCCTGGCCTTTGGTATGTTTGCAAGGTTCCAATATCAGGCAAGAAGTTGTTTTTAGGATCTTCGGCATATACACGCACTTCCATGGCATGCCCTTTAATTTCTAAATCCTCTTGTGAAAAAGACAACTGCTCTCCTCTAGCGACCTTAATTTGTTCTTTTACTAAATCTACACCCGTTATCATTTCTGTAACAGGATGCTCTACTTGTAAACGCGTATTCATCTCTAAAAAGAAGAAGTTTTTGTGCTCATCCAAAAGGAACTCAACTGTACCTGCACCAACATAATTACATGCTTTGGCTACATTCACAGCACAATTACCCATTGATTCTCTAATTTCTGGAGTCAATACAGCTGATGGGGCTTCTTCCACTACTTTTTGATGACGCCTTTGCACAGAACACTCACGTTCAAAAAGATGTACAATATTACCATGCGTATCGGCTAATACTTGTATCTCAATATGTCTTGGCGAACCCACATAACGCTCGATAAAAACAGAACCATCACCAAAAGCAGAAGTAGCCTCACTAACAGCCAACTGCATTTGTTCTTCAAACAAATCAGGGCTTTCCACTACACGCATTCCTTTTCCACCTCCACCAGCAGATGCTTTTATCAAGATAGGATAACCAATTTCAGCGGCTACTTTTTTAGCAGTAGGTATATCATTAATGGCTTCATCCGTTCCAGGAACCATCGGTACTTCAAAGTTTTTCACTGCTGCCTTAGCCGCTAACTTGTCTCCCATTACTTCCATGGCATCTGGAGAAGGACCAATAAGGGTTATCCCCGCATCAGTTACTGCTCTTGCAAAAGCGGCATTTTCAGATAAAAAACCATAGCCTGGATGAATTCCATTTACTCCTAAATCTTTACAAATCTGAATGATTTTTTCACCAACTAAATAAGATTCCGTAGAGGCTGGAGGACCTACACATACTGCTTCATCTGCATACTTTACATGCGGAGATAAGCGGTCGACTTCCGAATAAATGGCAACTGTTTTTATTCCCATTTCCTTAGCAGAGCGCATCACTCTTAAAGCTATCTCTCCTCTGTTGGCTACTAAAATCTTATTCATCGAAATATATTTGGAGTGTAAAAATAAAAAAAGCCCCACAATGTGGAGCTTTTCTTAAGCTTATATAAAATTAAGCTAGCACTTCTGCTACCTTATCAGCTGCTTCTTGTAGTAAAATCACTGATTCTACTTTCAAGCCACTTTCATCAATTAACTTTTTCGCTTCTACAGCATTTGTTCCTTGTAAACGAACAATCAATGGCACATTGATATCTCCAATGTTTTTGTAGGCATCTACAATGCCTTGCGCTACCCTATCGCAACGAACGATACCACCAAAGATGTTTACTAACAAGGCTTTCACCTCAGGGTCTTTTAAAATAATACGGAATGCCTGCTCTACACGAGCTGCATCAGCAGTACCTCCCACATCTAAGAAGTTGGCTGGATTACCTCCCGCTTGTTTGATAATATCCATAGTAGCCATTGCCAAACCAGCACCGTTTACCATACAACCAACATTACCATCTAACTTCACGAAGTTCAAGCCAAACTCTCCTGCCTCTACTTCCGTAGGATCTTCTTCGCGCTTATCTCTTAGCTCAGCATAATTTTTGTGACGATACAAAGCATTGCCATCTAAAGTTACTTTAGCATCTACCGCCATAATCTTATCATCAGATGTTTTAAGCACAGGATTGATTTCAAATAGGGCAGAATCGATTCCTTCATATGCTATGTATAAAGCAGAAACGAATTTGGTCATTTCTTTAAAAGCAGTACCGCTTAATCCTAAGTTAAAAGCAATCTTTCTACATTGAAAACCTTGTAATCCTACTTTAGGATCTACTTCTTCCGTAAAAATTAAGTGAGGTGTTTTCTCCGCTACTTCTTCAATATCCATTCCTCCTTCAGTAGAGTACATAATCATGTTTCTACCAGTAGACCTGTTTAATAAAACAGACATATAGAACTCTGAATGTTCACTTTCTCCTGGATAATACACATCCTCAGCAATCAATACTTGGTGAACTGTTTTACCCTCTGCAGAAGTTTGTGGTGTTACCAATTGCATTCCTAAAATGTCATTGGCAATAGATTTCACTTCTTTCAAAGACTTGGCTAGCTTAACACCACCGCCTTTACCTCTGCCTCCTGCATGTACTTGTGCTTTTACAACCCACCAAGAAGTGCCTGTTTCTGAATTTAATTTTTCTGCTGCAGCTACCGCTTCTTCTGCAGTAGTTACTGTAATACCTCTTTGGATTCTTACTCCAAAGCTGTTTAATATTTCTTTACCTTGATATTCGTGTAAATTCATGATGTAAAATTTGCCCGACAAAAGTAATCGTTTGCGCGAAATATAAAAACATTACATGCGTATAAATTTTTATCTTCGCTTAGCTTAAATTGTACAGATGAAAAAGTTATTCTTAATCCTGTTAACAACCCCACTTATAGGGCTTGGTCAGTTTTTAGAACGCAAGCATTACTACATAGAAAGAACACAAATAGCACCAATCATTGACGGTAAAATGGAGGATGATTGCTGGAAAAAAAAAGCGCTTGGAACACACTTTGTTTGTATGGAGCCAGACAATGGAAAGCCGATTCCTGAAGAATTTCGAACAGAATGGAGGGCAGTGTATGATAATAAAGCCGTTTATTTCATTATTAAAATGTACGACCCCGCTCCTGACAGCATCTTGAAACAGTTAAGCATTCGTGATGATCTTGAAAAAACCAATACCGACCAAATCGGCATCTGGATTAATCCATATAATGACGGACAAACCGATTTTAATTTTTCTGTATCTGCAGCTGGCGTGCAAAGAGATGCTAAATATTCTTCTGAAGACATTGATAACAATTGGGATATGGTTTGGGAAAGCGATGTCACATTTGATAATGATGGATGGATTGCTGAATTTAAAATACCTTATTCTGCTTTGCGTTTTCCTAAAACAGAAATACAAACTTGGGGACTAAACATTAAAAGAGGAATACGTAGATACAGAGAGTGGTATACATGGAGTTTTTTAAATATGAGCAAAGAAAATATAGCTATACAAACTGGTCAGTTACATGGTTTTGAAAATATTAAACCCCCTTTGAGACTTTCTTTTATGCCTTATTTATCCACTTATTCTCGATTATATGAAGAAGAAATTCAAAATCAATTTAATGGCGGATTGGATTTAAAATATGGAGTAAATGAAAGTTTTACTTTAGATATGACGCTTATACCTGATTTTGGACAAGTCGGATTCGACAATCAAGTTTTAAACCTCTCTCCTTTTGAAGTTCGTTATGACGAGAAACGCCCTTTCTTTACCGAAGGAACCGAGCTTCTAGAAAAAGGAGGACTATTCTATTCGAGAAGAATTAGCGACAATCTGCTTAATGCAACAAAAATTACTGGCCGNGACCAAAACAATTTAGGAATTGGAATATTAAACGCTNTTACTGGNGAAAATCAAGAAANTGGANATTTATTAAGTAATTACAATGTATTTGCTATAGACAAAAACTTTAATCAAAACTCATCATTTACTTTTACTAACACCAATGTNCAGCGTAAAAAAANCNAAGGAAGAGAGGCTAATGTNTGGGGAATTAAAATGGCACTTCAGGATGCNANAAGTAACTACCAATTCAACTGGAAAGTAAACNAGAGTCAGGTTTCCGAAAATGGAAGCAGTACTAACGGATATGCAGCTAATTTTAAATTAGCTAAAATAACAGGTAAACTACATTATTCAATTGAACAAAATATTGAAAGTGAAAACTACAACCCTAATGATTTAGGTTTTATATATAATTCTAATGAGTTTAACACAAATAGCACCATAAGTTATCGCATAATAAATCCTTCTAAACTTTTTGTGAATTATAAGTCCTCTATTGAATTAGAATATAATCAACTTTATTTCCCAAGAAGATTTACTGAATTTGATGTAAAATTTAGCCAAATAGCAACTTTTAAAAATTACTTAACCTGGGGTTTATATGCAAAAATTCAACCTGTAAAAGAAAATGATTATTTTGAAGCAAGAGCTGGATTAGATCAAGTTTTTAAACGATCTGAATATTATGGAGCACGTACTTTCTTAAGTAGTGATTACAGAAAAAAAATTGCTTTAGATTTAAGTGTAAATGGTGGAATTCATCCATTAAATAACGGTCATAAGTTTGGTTATCGATTATCTCCACGAATACGATTCAATGACAAACTATTTACTTCATATGTTTTTTCAACTGAGAAAAAAGTAAATAATACTGGGTATACACTTACAGATAATAACATGTCTGTTTTTGCCATTAGGAATATAGAATTTATCACTAATGTGCTGGAAGCGCAATATGTGATGAGCAATAAGATGAGTGCAAAAATCAAGTTTAGACATCATTGGGAGCAGGTTAAAAATCACTCTTTTCATGGCTTAAATAATGAAGGGTTTTTAACATCTTCGAATTATTTAGGGAAACACGATGTTAATTTCAATGCTTGGAACATTGACCTAACCTATACATGGTGGTTTGCTCCTGGGAGTGAATTAAGTATTGTTTGGAAAAACGCTATACTAAATCAAGGAACAGAGATTATTAATCATTACATGGACAATGTGGAAATGCTTTTTGAAAACCCTCAAGAGAATAGTTTATCTTTGAAGTTAAGATATTATTTAGACTATCAGTATTTGAAGAGAAAATGATAAAAGCTAACAACATCCAAAAAAGTTACGGAGACCTGCGAGTCCTTAAAGGAGTAAACTTAGAGATAAAAAAAGGAGAATTCATTTCTATAGTAGGTGCATCTGGAGCAGGAAAAACCACTCTGCTGCAAATTCTTGGAACCTTGGATGAAGCAGATCAAGGCGAATTAAACATTAACAAACAAGTTGTAAATAAGCTAAATGACAAATCTTTATCTAGCTTTCGAAACCAATCTATTGGTTTCGTATTTCAATTTCATAACCTCTTAGCAGAATTTACTGCATTGGAAAATATTTGCCTACCAGCATTTATAGCGGGTACTCCTATAACAGAAGCCGAAAAAAGGGCAAAAGAATTATTAGAATTACTCAATATAATTGATAGAGCAAACCACAAACCTAATGAACTATCAGGAGGAGAACAGCAAAGAGTAGCTGTTGCTAGAGCACTTATCAATAATCCAGCTGTTGTATTAGCCGATGAACCTTCAGGCAATTTAGACTCTCAAAATGCGGATGAACTACATCAACTTTTCTTTCAGCTCAACAAAGAATTAGGACAAACTTTTATTTTAGTTACACATAATCAAAAGCTAGCCGATATGGCAGATCGAAAGCTGGTTATGAAAGATGGAGTGATTGTAGATTAAAAAAATAGCGTATTTTTGCGCTTTGATGGTATTTCTGTATCCAAAGTTTTTGTTTGCATTAGCGACTCTCGCCATTCCCATCATCATTCACTTATTTAATTTTAGGAAATTTAAAACTGTTTACTTCAGTAATGTCCGATTTTTAAAAGAAGTAAAAAAACAAACGAAAGCGCAATCCGAACTCAAACATTTACTTGTTCTATTAAGCCGATTACTAGCTATTACTGCTTTGGTTTTAGCTTTTGCACGACCATACATTCCTGAAAATAATCAAGTAGTAGCGGATAAACACGCTATTAGTGTTTATGTTGACAATTCTTTCAGCATGGATGCAGAAAACGAAAATGGTAGATTATTGCTAACGGCACAACAAAAAGCAGAAGCTATAGCGCAAGCATATCAGAACACGGATGAATTTCAAATCATCACCAATGACCTATCTGGAAAGCACCAAAGACTACTCAGCAAAGAATTGTTTTTAGAAGAACTCTTTGAAATAGAAAGCAGTTCTCAGAGTACCGCTATGTCTAAGATGGTTAATCGACAAACTCACAGTCTAAATAATTCAAGTGCTGAAGAAAAGACATTATACCTAATTTCTGATTTTCAATCTAGCAATACAGATCTAGAAAACTTAGAAATTGACACAAATATCAATATTCGCTTAATCCCAACCACCCCACACCCTGTCAATAATCTTTTTATAGATAGTTGTTGGATAAGCACTCCTAACCCTCAACTTGGACAAAACATTTCGCTTCATGCTAAGATTGTCAATAATGGAGAAAAAAGAGAAGATATACCCGTTCAATTACAAGTAAATGGACAACAAAAAGCTATAGCTACTACCGATATTCTTGATGAAGCAGTAGTAGTGTTACATTTTGTTTGCCAACAAAATGGATGGCAAGAAGCTATTGTTAGCATAAGCGATTACCCTATTTCTTTCGATGATGATTTTTACTGTACATTTGAAATTAAAGAACAATTGTTCATACAAAGTATTTACGAAACAAACACTCACCCTTCTTTAGAGAAATTATTTGGATCTGATGATTACTTCCAATATAGTACACAAAATATACAACAGCTTAAACATTCAGGTTTACTTGAGCAACAACTATTAATACTTGATGGACTGACACACATCTCTTCCGGCCTTACAAAAACACTACAACAGTTTGTTGCTGAAGGAGGATCTCTACTTATTTTTCCTGCTAAAAAAAGTGACTTAACAAGCTACCAAACATTACTACAATCACTAGGCACTGATTATTTTCTTTCTCTGGATGAGTCAATCATTAACATCACACAATTACATGAGCATCACAGCTTATTTCAAGGAGTTTTTGAAGAGGTAAATGAAAAACTCGATTTCCCTAAAATTGAACAATATTTTATACAAACTCAATTAAGTAAAACAACTAACACTCCACTTCTTTCACTAGAGAATGGACAAGCTCTCATTAGCGAGTATCAATATCGAAAAGGAAAGATTTATTTATCTAGTATTGGATTAGAAAGTATTTTTGGAAGCTTTAGTCAACACGCTTTATTTGTTCCAATTCTGTACAATATCGCGTCACATTCTAGAGGAACTCAATCTTTATTCCACCAAATAGGTAAAACACATATTCCAAGCGATTTACAACTTTCTAAAGAACTGGTTTATGAATTGAAAGGACAAGGTCTTTCTTTCATTCCCCAAGTACAAAACAGTCAAATAGGAGTTTATAATCAGATTACAAAAGCTGGACATTACCAACTAACTCAGCAAGAAGAAAAAATAGCCACATTTGCTTACAATTACTCAAGAAAAGAGAGTAATACATCTGTTGTATCAATAGAAGAATTAGAAGCATTTGCTTCTCAATATAAAAACATCAAAGTCATCCAAGCAAAAGAAAGTACACTGACTCAAACGGTAAACACCCTAAACAAAGGAACAGCACTATGGAAACTTTGCCTTATCTTTGCACTTGGCTTTTTAGCATTAGAAATCCTAATCATTAAACGACTATGATCGTACTTATCCGAGCAGCCAAAGTAGTTGACCCCAACTCCAAACACCACAATAAAATAGTTGATATTCTTATTGAAAAAGGAATCATCCAGGAAATTGGAAAAAATTTAAAAGCTCCTAAAGGTGCTGATGTTGTAGAGGAAAAGAGACTGCATGTTTCTCCTGGCTTATTTGATTTACACGCTAATTTTAGAGACCCAGGATTTGAATGGAAAGAAGATATGCAAACCGGCATGTTAGCCGCAGCTAAAGGAGGATTTACAGGAGTTTTAAGCATGCCTTCTACCTTTCCTGCTACGGATACAAAATCGCAAGTAGAGTACATACAAAAAATGAGCAATGGGAATGTGGTAAATGTACACCCTGCTGGAAGCATAACTAAAAACCTAAAGGGACAAGAACTAACCGAAATGTTCGATATGAGCAGAAGCGGTGCACTCGCCTTTACAGATGACAAAAACAGCATACAACATGCTGGAATCATGAAGTTAGCCCTTCTCTACACTAAAAATTTCGGTGGAATCATCATGAATCAAGCTAATGACAAAAGCATCAGCGCAGATGGCCATATGAACGAAGGCGTGACAAGCACTATTCTAGGACTGAAAGGCATACCTTCTCTAGCGGAAGAGTTAATGATTTCTAGAGACATTAAACTAGCAGAATTCACTGAAGGAAGACTACACTTCTCCTGCGTCTCTACTGCCAAAAGTGTAGAATTAATAAGAGCAGCAAAAAAACAAGGACTCAATATTACAGCCGATGTAGCCATACACAACCTTGTGCTAGACGAAACGTCATGCGAAGGATTCGACACACGCTACAAAGTAAATCCTGCACTACGCACGGAAAAAGACATTAAAGCGCTCTTAAAAGGCTTGAAAGATGGTACTATAGATGCCATTTGCACCGACCATACTCCCGAAGATATTGAACATAAAAAAGTAGAATTTGACAATGCTGAGTTTGGAATGATTGGCTTACAAACCGCTTTCTCGCTAGCGTGTCAACTAGAACAAGAAATTGGACTAGAGGGGGTTATTGAAAAAATGGCTATCAACCCAAGAAAACTACTTGGACTAGAAACTCCTGAAATAAATATTGAAAAAGCAGCTAACCTTTGTCTTTTCAATCCTACCACAGAGTGGACGCTAGAAGAAACGGATATTGTTTCTAAATCTAAAAACACACCCTTTATCGGAAAAACACTGAAAGGTAAAATCTTAGGAGTAGTAAATAATGGGATTTTAAGCTAATACCAATCCATCATAAGCAAGCTGCACTCCTTCAGGAAGCTCTTTAGAAACACTATTGTGTGTACCCATTAAGTGACTTATATGCGTTAAGTAAGTTTGCTTAGCACCTACCTCTTTAGACAAGGAAACAGCTTCTTCTAAAGTGAAATGAGAGATGTGTTTTTCTTTTCTTAATGCATTTATTACCAAATTATTACATCCTTTTATCTTTTCTTTTTCTTTAGAAGATATAAAATTAGCATCTGTAATGTACACAAAGTCGTTTATACGAAAACCAAGTACTGATAACTTATAATGCATAACTTCTATTGGCTGTAGTGTTATATCACCTATTTGGATAGCATTTTCCGTATCTATTGTGTGTAATATAACCTGTGGAACACCTGGGTATTTTAAATCTGCAAACACATAAGGATACTCTCGCCTTAAAGCTTCCTGCACTCTACTTGTAGCAAACACATCCATATCCTTTCGCTGTTTAAAATTAAAAGCTCTAACATCATCCATACCTGCCACATGGTCTTTATGCTCATGCGTAAACACTACAGCGTCCAAACGATCTACTTTCTCCCTAAGCATTTGCTGACGAAAATCCGGGCCTGTATCAATAACTACAGAGGTTGTCTCTGTCTGTATTAAAATAGAAGAGCGTAAACGTTTATCTCTAGCATCTTCCGACAAACACACCATACAATCACATGCTATTACAGGAACTCCTTGCGAAGTTCCTGTTCCTAAAAAAGTAATCTTCATCATATTCTAGCGTAAAAATAACACAATAAACATTGTTAATCCGAATACACTTTCTAATTTTGTTTAAAAGAAGTATATTACTATGGAGCATGTAGTATTATCGCCTACACAGAAGGCATTACAAATAAACTTAGACCCAAACATCTACGGAACTTTTGCAGAAATTGGTGCAGGACAAGAAGTTGTACGTCATTTTTTTAGAGCTGGAGGCGCCTCAGGAACCATTGCAAAAACCATGTCAGCATACGACAGGGACTTTAGTGATGCCATTTATGGAAAAGAAGACACAGGAAGGTATGT
>PAYR01000009.1 GCA_002715345.1 Flavobacteriales bacterium
ACAATGAAAACAATGAAAACAATGAAAACAATGAAAACAATGAAAACAATGAAATATCTATTGATTGCATCTTTTGCATTTACAATAGTTTCATGTAGTGATGACGCTAACGATCCAATTTATGACACATTTGAAAATGGCTTATTTGTGGTTAATGAAGGAAACTATGATGGAGCAAATGCTTCTATATCTTTTATAGATGAGAATGATATTATATATAATAATATATATGAAAATAGAAATGATTTACCCTTAGGAGATCAGGCTCAATCAATTACAATTATTGATGAAAAGGCATATATTGTAGTAAGTAATTCAAATAAAGTCGTTGTTGCAAACTCAAGAGACATGCAGTACATAACAGAAATTTCAGAAAACACTGAAATACCTAGGTATATAACACAAGTTTCTGAAGAAAAAGCTTATTTGTCCGAGTGGGGCAAAGATGTTGTTCACGTTATTGATTTAAATAATAATGAAATAATTAATTCTATAAGTGTTGGTCAAGACCCAGAAGAAATAGTAGTTTCAAATGGTTTTGCTTTTGTATGTAATAGCGGTAACTCATGGGGTTCTATTGATAATACAGTTTCAGTAATTGATATTTCAAGTGATGAAGTTGTAAACACTTTAACTCTTTTTGACAAACCAACATCTGCAAGTGTTGATGGCCTTGGAAATGTTTGGGTTATTTGCAAGGGTAATACAATTTATGACGAGACAACATGGGAAATTATTAGCCAAACCCCTGGTTCATTATCTTTAATTGATGCAATGACAAATGAAATCAAAAAGCATTTTATTTTTGAAAACTATCCAAGTTTGGGAGGGTTGACTTGTGATTATTCAAAACTTTACTTTAAAGTTGATCAATCTATAGTTTCTATGTCGGTTTACTCAACAAATTTAGATACGACACAAATTGCAAGTGGCAATTTTTATGGTCAGTTTTGTTTGTATGATAATTCTATCTATGCTGCAGATGCAAAGGATTATTCACAAGCAGGAGATGTGTATAAGTATACAAAGGATGGAGTTTTAACAAATACTTATCAGGTTGGAGTAATTCCAGGAAACTTTGGTTTTTAGTGAATAACATCTTAATAAATCAAAAGAGAGCAAAGGCTCTCTTTTTTTTTATTTTGTACTTTTATCGAAAACCATAAAAATGTTAGAACTAGCTGCGATAATAGTTTTAGGAATATTTGCACAATGGATTGCTTGGAGAATGCGTATTCCAGCTATTTTTCCATTAATTATAATAGGTTTATTTGTTGGTCCCCTTTCTATACTTTTTTTAGAAAACCAATGGATCAATCCTGAAAATATTTTTGCAGGAAAAACCATGTATTATTTTGTTTCTCTTTCGGTTGGAGTAATTCTTTTCGAAGGCGGTTTAACTCTTAAGTTTAAAGAAGTTCGGAAAATAGCAGGCGTAGTACGTAATTTACTAATTATCGGTTCCGTAATAATGCTTGTAGGAGGTGCACTAGCAGCACACTATATTTTAGACATGGATTATCGAGTAGGTCTGTTATTTGGTTCTCTTATCATAGTAACAGGTCCTACAGTTATTGCTCCCATTTTACAAAGTGTACGTCCCAATAGAAATGTTAGTACTATTTTAAAGTGGGAAGGTATCATCATTGACCCTATTGGAGCTTTAGTGGCAGTATTGGTTTATGAGCTATTCTTTGTTGCGAGTATGGGTGTTGGACATCATGATGTTGGACTAACACAAATGGTCCTCAAAACTTTCTTTTTAACTGTATGTGTGGGGTCGTTTTTTGGTTTATTTTCTGGATGGGCCTTAAATACACTATTACGTAAAAACTTAATTCCTCATTTCTTAATAAATGTATTATCGTTGGCCTTTGTGATTTTTGCTTTCGCTGGAGCAGATTCTCTGCAACCAGAATCAGGACTTTTATCAGTAACAGTTATGGGTATTTTTTTAGCTAATGTAAAAACACCTAACATTGATAAAATATTAGATTTTAAAGAGAGTTTAACTGTAATTTTAATTTCTGTTTTATTCATTATTTTGGCATCTAATCTTAAATTTGAACAATTACTCTCACTAGAAAAAAACTCACTTTATGTATTTTTAATTGTTGTTTTTTTACTACGTCCACTAGTTGTATGGCTAAGTGCAATTGGTTCTGATTTAAATTGGAGAGAAAAAGCATTTATAGCATGGATTGGTCCAAAGGGAATTGTTGCTGCAGCAGTTGCCTCATTATTTTCACTTTATCTTTTATCAGATAAAATTCATTTACCAGAAGAGTTAAGATCTGATGTAGAGTTATTAGTCCCCTTAACTTTTATGATTATTTTGGGAACAGTAACTCTTAATGGCTTATCCGCTAAGCCTGTAGCAAAATTGCTTGAAGTGATTGGCGAAGATAAAAATGGATTTTTGATTGTTGGTGCTAATGAGGGTTGTATATCAATAGCTAAATATTTGGAAAATAAAGGTTTTCCAACTACACTAATAGATTTATCTTCAGAGAATGTTCGTCATGCTAAAGCTGAAGGATTAAATGCTGAGGAGCGCAATATCTTGGCAGAAGAAAATGAAGATTTAAATTTAGAAGATGCCGGCTACGTATTAGCATTAACATCAAGTAATGATGTGAATATTTTTGCTTGTAGAAAACTTAAAATTGATATTGGAGAGCGTATTTTTCGTTTAATAACTGGAAATGAAATTAAGTTTTCTGCATTAACTAGACCAAAAAACATTTTGTTTGGAGAAAATACTGACTACATCGAATTTATCGAGTTAATTCGAAGATACCCAGATATTCAAGAAGTTAAGATTGAAAATCAAGAGCATTTAGAAAAAATGATAAATAAATCATCAGACGATTTCATTCCATTACTAGTTCTAAGGGGGACTAGTATATTTATGAAGACTGTTCGTTTTGATTATCAGTTTACAAAAGGAGATACATTAGCTTACATTGGAAAATTAGACTAAATGTTAGGATTAAAATTACCAACAGATCCACGTTGGGTAAACATAGCTGAAAAAAATATTGAGGAGATTTTAATAGATCATGCATTTTGTGAACAAAAAGCGGCTTCAACAGCTATTTCTTTTATCGTAGGCTATCCAGAATATTCTGAATTAGTAACGGCTATGGCGGCTCTTGCTAAAGAAGAAATGAGTCATTTTCATTTAGTACATCAAAAACTATTGGATAGAGGCTTGTCTTTAGGAAGAGAAAGAAAAGATCAATATGTACACGAAATAATGGATTTTTTTCCTAAAAATAAACATAGAGAAGCGAAATTGATTCACCGATTATTAACTGCTGCATTGATTGAAGCACGTTCATGTGAAAGGTTTAGAGTACTTTCTGAAAATTTAACTGATCAAGAATTAGCTAAATTTTACAGAGATCTAATGGTAAGTGAAGCTAATCATTACACTTTGTTTTTGAAGTTCGCTCGTCAGTATGGAGATAGAGAAGAAGTAGATTCTTTGTGGCAATCGCTTTTAGACTATGAAGCAAAGATAATTTCAAAGTATGGAAAGAAAGAATTCATACACGGATAAATAACAATATTTGTTTCTTTAAATTTGAAGAATGAAGAATACAGCATTATCTCATATTCATAAAGCATTAGGAGCTAAAATGGTCCCTTTTGCAGGCTATAATATGCCGGTACAGTACGAAGGTGTAACAGCCGAACATTTATGTGTTAGGGCTGGTGTTGGTGTGTTTGATGTCTCGCACATGGGCGAGTTTTTTGTGCGTGGCACAGGAGCTACTGATTTAATTCAAAGAATCACTTCTAATGATATAAGTAAGCTCTTCAACGGAAAGGTGCAATACTCCTGTTTTCCAAACTTAGAGTTAGGAATTATAGATGACCTATTGGTTTATCGCATTAGTGAAGAAGTGTATATGTTGGTAGTTAACGCATCCAATATTAATAAAGATTGGAATTGGATTCAGCAGTTTAATACAGAAGGGGTAGAAATAAAAAATAAATCGGATGACATTTCTTTATTGGCGATACAAGGACCAAAAGCGGCAGAAGCGCTACAGTCTTTAACAAATATAGATTTGGCTAATATGGCTTATTATACCTTTGAGAAAGGTAATTTTGCAGGTGTAAATAATGTGTTGATTTCTGCAACAGGATATACAGGAGCTGGAGGTTTTGAAATTTATTTTCCGAATGAAGTAGCAGAGCAAATTTGGAATGCTGTTTTTGATGCAGGAAAGGATTGTGGAATAAAGCCAATAGGCCTAGCTGCAAGAGATACTTTACGTTTGGAAATGGGCTTCTGTCTGTACGGAAACGATATTGATGACACCACCTCTCCACTAGAAGCCGGATTAGGTTGGATTACCAAGTTTACGAATAAATTCAATAATTCTGAAGCATTACAAAAACAAAAGGAAGAGGGCGTAAGTAGAAGGTTGGTAGGTTTTGAATTGTTAGACAGAGGTATTCCTAGAAAAGATTACGAAATAGCAGATGCAAAAGGTAACATTATAGGGATGGTAACTTCTGGAACACAATCGCCATCTTTGCAAAAAGCCATTGGTATGGGGTATGTGCAAAAGAAATTCGCAAAAGCCGATACAGAAATTTATATTCAAGTGCGTAAAAAATCATTGAAAGCAAAAGTGGTAAAACTACCTTTTTACAAAAGATAATGAGTGAGAAAAGACAATTAAGAGTATGTTTAACACCGGCATTATTTCCCTTATATGCCGATCGTAAAAGCATTGTGGTGGTAGTAGATGTCCTACGCGCCACTTCTGCCATGTGTACTGCTTTTCATCATGGAATGGACAAGATAATTCCTGTTTCTACAGTAGAAGAAGCATTAGATTATAGAGATGGGGAAGACCACATTTTAGCTGCTGAGCGAAACGGTAAGCAGGTAAGGGGTTTCGATTTTGGAAACTCACCTTTGCAATACCAAGAGCATGATGTAAAAGGCAAAACTTTGGTAATGACTACCACCAATGGTACTAAAGCCATTAATATTGCCAAGCGAGATCATCAAGTGGTTATAGGTTCTTTTTTAAACATCGATGCCTTAACAGATTGGTTGGCTAAACAAAACAAAGATGTAGTAGTGCTTTGTGCAGGCTGGAAGAACGATTTCTGTTTTGAAGATGCCCTTTTTGCAGGAGCACTTACTGAAAAACTATTGAAAACAAAACTATTCGAATCGGATAGTGATTCGGCTAATGGTTCGCGCATGATTTACATCAGAGCCAAAGACGATATGTTCCGCTTTTTAGGAGTTTCTCAACACCGCCAACGATTGGCACACCTGAATATTGAGGAGGATGTAAAATTTTGCTTACAGAAGAACATTACTACTGTCATTCCTGTTTTAAAGAATGATGAACTAGTCTTAGCAGAATGAAAATCTGCTTATTAATTTTATTACTTCAGCCTCCTATGGACTTTGCCGGATGGGGCTTTTTTGTACAATAAAGGATATAAATAATATGAAAAGCATTTTTTTTCATACTTAAAATATACAAAAAAGCCCCACTCTCAAGAGTAGGGACTATGTGCCTGAACAATTGTTTTTGTTATAGGTATACTGATAATCCGATAGAGAAGTTTATACCACTGTTACTATTAGTTCTCTCTGTTGATTTGTCTCCAAAATCTAAAATAATAGGGTGTTGCACCTCTTGCTCAATCACTTTAGTCTCTGTATTAAGCATGTAGTAATTAAACTGTGGTTCTATCGAAAACATATCGTTTACCCACAATTCGTACCCCAATCCAAAATTCATTTTGGCATGTTTATGTTCCATGGTATTGGTGGTAAAGTTTACATCATCTTTTATTTCTTCTTTACCAGATCCATACTCATAAGATGCATCAATAAACACAGCGCTTTGTCCTACAGGGATGTAGTATCTGGCAAAAGGAGCTAGTTTAAGCATACTTCTTTTTAGTGTTAAATCGTTGTTGTTAGATGAAGCTATTAAATTGTACAAATCATGATAATACAGCCCATAGCTTGCGCCCATATAATCTACATTAGGAAGTTGTACAAACCAGCCAGACAAGCTATCTAAACTAGCATTTACCACAGCGGGGTCATTCTTGGTTTTAAAAACCGTATTTTCGTTAGAAAAACCTGCGCCTAAACCAAGTAAAAAGTTGTCAGCTACAAAATAACCTGCTCTTGCATTGAAGTCAATTAGGCTATTTTTATCTTGTTGAATCTGAAAAGTGTAAGGAAACAAGAAAGCTAGATTTAAAATATCTGTATCGGCTACCAATGTGTCTTTAAAATCGGTAAAGCTTACATCAATGGTTCGTTCCAATCCGGTGTTGGAGTTAAAGCCAAAACTACTACTTGATGCACCTATAAACCAATTTCCTCTGTCGTTTTGTGCAAAAGCTATCTGATAAACAGAAATGGCTAAAACTAATAGAATTTTCTTCATTATAAATGATTTGTTAGATGTGCGAATATACTAAAATCCAATTTTATTGATTAAGCATCACGGGCATTACCAGCATAAGGGTTTGTTCACCATCCTCTTGTCCATCTTGTGGAATAAGGATTCCGGCTCTGTTTGGTGCGCTCATTTCTAAGTTTATTTGCTCGGAAGTTAGATTGTTAATCATTTCCATTAGAAACTTAGAGTTAAAGCCAATTTCCATGTCTTCTCCAGTATATTGACAATTTAATCGTTCGTGTGCTTCGTTAGAAAAATCTAAATCTTCAGATGAAATACTAAGTTCAGTCCCCGCTACTTTAAGTCGAATTTGATGTGTTGTTTTGTTTGCAAAAATTGCTACCCTTCTTACTGCATTGTAAAAAGCTATTCTATCAACTGTTAAAACATTGGGATTTTCCTTTGGTATAACAGCTTCGTAATTAGGGTATTTTCCATCTATTAAGCGGCATACAAGCTTTACATTAGCAAAACTGAAATGTGCATTAGTTTCGTTGTACTCTATCACAACTTCATCATCAGTTACTAAAGTGTTTTTGAGAAGAGTCAGAGGTTTTTTAGGTAAAATAAATGATGCGGTGCTTTCAGCAGCAGCATCCGTACGTACATATTTTACAAGTTTATGTGCATCGGTAGCAACAAAAGTACATCCTTCTGCCGACAACTCACAAAACACACCAGACATAATTGGTCTTAACTCGTCATTTCCTGTAGCAAACAAGGTTTTGTTAATTGCTTCTGATAAAATAACTGATGACAAAGTGGTGCTAGTAGGATTTTCCATAGTTGGTGTTTTAGGGAATTCATTACCGTTTTGACCTGCTAATTTGTACTTTCCATTATCGGAGCCTATTTCAATACCAAAAGTGTTTTTATCAATTAGAAAAGTGAGTGGCTGATCGCTAAATGTTTTCAAAGTGTCCATCAATAGCTTTGCTGGAATAGCAATATTTCCTTCTTCACTAGCTTCCGTATTATTTATATGAGTGGTCATTGTTGTTTCTAAATCAGATGCAGAAACAATCAATTCATTAGATTTAACTTCAAACAAAAAATTATCCAAAATAGGCAGTGTATTGCTAGAGTTTAACACCCCACTTACCGCTTGTAATTGTTTTAAAAGTTGCGAGCTTGATACAATAAATTTCATCTCTTAAAATGTGTTTTGATACTGAACAAATATAGATTTTTTATATCTAGGGTACGAGCTAATTTTATTAACTACTTTTCAACAGCAAAATGTGTTGGACCGTAAAGTATTGGGTTAAATGTGCGGAATTGAATTAGTAAAAGGTCGTCTCCTAATTTAGCATACATACGATCAATATCCCATTTTCTCGGATTACTTTCCGCATCTAAGTGCAATTGTCTAGGCTTTTTATTATAAGTGTGTAAGGTGGTGTTTATCCCATTTGCACTTATACTGATGCTGTGCAAAGGAGTAGAGGCAAATATAGAATCCTTTTTCTCATAGGTATTCATAAATCCTTCGCAATAAGTATTTTCAAACAATTGCATATATGTGTTTATGACTTCTGTTTGAACATCTTTTACCTCTCCCTGGTAATGATAAGATTCATTAGTTTTTATCAAGCTAAAGTTACGCTCTTCAGATTGATGATGAGTTATCTGCAGTGTATCAATTGTGTTTGTTTTGAATTGAAAAATAGCTCTTTCTCTCCATAAATCTACATGTACTTTTTCTCCATCTATATTGTATTTTGGAGCTAGAAATCCGTTTGATCCAGGTAGGTGCATGACAAATGCTTTGTTTGAGTTTTCTAAGATCATATAGCTTCCTAAATGATCGCTAGATTCTCTTCCCACATAATAGGTTTTGAATGGTGTGTTTTCATCATGTGTAAACACTTCTACTTTAACTGCATTAGTAGCTAGTGATTTTATTACTGAATTGTGCATGCTTTCAGCTACAGGATTTTTTACCTCTATTTTTTGCATGGTGTTTAGTAATAATTCAATTGCATTTTCTCTGGCAAGATGTTCTCCTACATACCATTTACCATGCTGTTTTGTTAGCAACACCTCATTGTTAAATCTATCAGCAAAAAATATTTTCTGAACTTTATCTATTTCGGCAACAGCAAAATCTCTTAGTTCTTTTTTAATTGTGTTTTTACTTTGTTGATATATAATGGTAGTAATCGCAACTAACAATAGAATTATGGTTGATATTTTTTTCATGTGCTAAACTTTCTTTTTCTATTCATTGTCCATACAAGTCCAAGAATTGCTATAAATAGTAAAGGTGTTAGAATATTGATGATTTGCCAAAAAAATCTATTGTTAGCAAGCTCGTTTTTATCTAGCAGTCTTAGTTTAAGCTCTCTGCTTCTAATCAACAATAACTCTTCTTTTCCTAGTAAATAGTTTAATGCGTTTATTATAAATTTCTTATTCCCATTATATTGCTGATTATTATATGGATTGTATCCTAGAGGATATGCGTTTCCACTCTTTGAAACATGATTTTTAATAATGTCACCATCAGCTACTACAATCATTTTTGTTTCTTCACTTTTAGATAGTAAAGGAATTTTTTTATTGATAGGATTAATTCTGTTTTCAAAAACAGAACTAAATTTTCCTTCCAACATGACTGCTATCATTTGTTCTCCTGCCTTGTATTGATCAAGTTTAGGCTCTCGCTCTAATATGTTGAGACTAACTCTGTGTGGTGATTTTACCAACTTAGTGTATGGAGAAGTGAAAAGTAAAGGTGTTTTTTTAATAGAATTAGTATTAACAGTATCTATTGTGCTTACAAATGTTGTTCTTAAAGCGTCTAAGTTTTTCGAAATAGGGTGAGTGTTTTTAGGAATAACTAAAGGATTATAAAACCATGGAAACATCCCTTGTTGTGGTCTGTCTCCCTGGTAACCTGTTACAACAGGTATTTCATCAGATTGCATATCCATTACTAAATCAGCATTGACTCTAACTCCATATTTAAAAAGCATATCATCAATATTTAGTTGTAAGGGTAGGGCCATGGAAAATGCATTTCCATTATTTAAACTATCCATATCCATGGCAACTCCATCAATAAACCACAATACTTTCCCTCCTTGCATGATGTATTGATCAATTAAGAATTTATCAAGATTATTAAAAGGAGTATTTGGTTTAGCAATGATAATAGCTTGGAACAAAGTCATTGTCTCCAATTGCTTTTGGATGCTTGCTTTTTGCGTAACACTGTCTATCGTAAATTCCTTAATATCAAACCTCTCTACTTGATAATATTCAGATAAAGAGCCTTTTTCTACACCTAATGAATTGGTGATGTCAATGGTTTCAGCAATTGACAACTCTTCATTTCCTTCAATGAATGCTATTCGTGGCTTTCTCTGCTCAAAGAGTTTGAGGAATGCGTTTGAAAATTCATATTCTAAATTTGCTATTGAGTTGTTTAAAACTACTTCATGATGCGTTCCAAATTGCCCTTGTAGTAGATTAAGTGAAACATTTACTCCTTTGTAGTAAATAATTGCCCCAGGAAAAATGATTTGTTCGCTACTTCCATTTTTTTCTTGTACTTGAAGGTTGGTTGGTTCTAAACCTTGTTCGTACAGCTGTCTGTAAAGATTATTTCTTTCCTCTTGATTTGTATTTTCGGATGGGTTGATAAATTCATACTCTAGAAAAGATGAGTAGGAACGGAATTCGTTTAGAAGTTGATGTGTTGCGTTTTGCAGTCGAGTAAAACCTGCTGGAAACTCACCTTCTAGATATACTTTCACATAGACAATATCATCTAGCTCCTGTAAAATGTCTTTTGAGGTGTCAGATAATGAGTGTCGTTTGTCGGTTGTTAGGTCAATACGAAAAAACAACATGCTTGCCAACACATTTACCAATATCAGAATGCAGATATTTAGCGCTAAGCGGCCATATGTTTGTTTCTTTATTGCCATTTTCTACTTATTAAAACAGTTAGGGTTAATAAAACAAACAAAGTATTTAAACTAATGAAATAGAGTATGTCACGACTATCAATAACACCTTTGCTTAATGAGGAGTAATGAGCATTGATGCCAATGTATTGTATTGCTAACTCTACTTTCCCATTACTTATGCCACTAGCTATTATATCCCAACCTAAATAGAAAAAAGCTGAAAGGATAATGGCAATTACAAATGAGATGATTTGATTTTTACTCAATGCAGAAGCGAATGTGCCGATAGCTACAAATCCACTAGCTAAAAAGAATAAGCCAATATAAGATCCGAAAATTCCTGCACTATCTAGGTTTCCGCTTATTTCACCCAGTATATATACGCTGAAATAATGCGCCAATGTTGGTAGTATGGATAAGACAACAAGTACCAATCCTGCAAAATATTTTGCCAGCACAACTTGTAATTCGGTTAAGGGTTTGGTTAAAATGAGCTCAATCGTTCCTTCTTTGTGCTCATCTGCAAACAATCGCATAGTAACAGCAGGTATAAAAAGCAAGAATAGGATAGGGGCTAAAATGAATAAACTATCCATTTGTGCGTAGCCGTTATCCAACACATTATATTCACTACTAAAACCCCACATTAACAAGCTGTTAGCAAGCAGAAAAACAGCTATAATAAGGTAGCCTATAGGAGTGCTAAAAAATGCGTTTATTTCTTTTTTAAATAGTGCAAACATGAGTAGCTCAAAATTATAAAATCTCTTGAACGCTCCAAGCCATTGGCTTATTACAAAAAAGTGCTTTTGTTTGAGTCCAAACGCCTTTGAATAGTTCAGTTTCTCTGTATAGGTCTAAATGAGCTTGTGATTCCCACTTGCTGTAGGTAAAAAAGATGTTTGACTCATGAATATCTTGCAATAGCTGGACGCCATAACATCCTTCTTGCAAAGCAATTTTAGATTGATTTTCTTGAAAAATGGATTTAAACGCTTCCACTTTATCAGCTTCAAATTCCATTTTAACGATTCTTTTAATCATCGAATTCTATTCTAATAATATCGTTAAGGTGTAAGCCCATCAAAGATGAAGCAGACCCTTCATTCATTGATATTTCTAACTGCCCTGTTGAAACGAATAAAGCCAAGGCTTCTCCACTAGAAACATCTGTGTATTTTTTATGTATTTTATTGATGGTATAATGCCCTCTATTCCCTAGATGAATTGTGAAGTTTCTTCCTTTAGCCACTTGTTTGAACAAGTCCTCCTTAATGTTAGTGATGGCATTTCCATAGGAATCAATATGTATAATGCTTCCTCTGATGGAATTATTATCAAAAGTTGCTTTAAAGCTTGATCGTTCAACAGAGAAGGTCGGTTTCGGTGTGCCGATAACCTCTAAGGTTCCTCCTCGAGCAATGTGACAAGCAGCATTTACAAACACATCTTTCGTTGGAAAGGTGAGGTTATCACTATCTTGTGTAATGTTCAACTCTACTATTTTGTCCGGTTTTACATCTAATATAAGCGAGAAAATTCCATTTTCAGCACCTACAAAGTAGTGGTTGTTGGCAAAAATAGCGATGTGTGGAGCGTCTAATTTATACTCTGCATCAACACCCACAATATGTATGGTTCCTTGCGGAAATTCCTGATAGCAATTACGCAGTACAAAAGCAGCATGCCTAATGTTAAAAGGAGGGACTTGGTGTGTGATGTCAACAATTTTAGCGTCAGCTAATTGCCTTAAAATAGCGGCTTTTACAGCACCTACATAATGATCGGTAATTCCTAAGTCGGTTGTTAGCGTTATGATGGGCATAATTTATTGAAAGAGGCCGTGCTATTTTCGCTTAAAATTTGTTTTTTTGTCAACTCAAAAGTAAGCATAATTTTTAGGGAAAATCATTAAAACAAAGAAAGAAAGCGAATGAGTGAAAAAGTATTGGAAATCAACTCAATAAATCCATTAGACCTTTATGGTGCGAATAATAAAAAGCTAACTTTCATCAAGCAGTTTTTTCCAAAACTAAAAATTGTTGCTAGAGGAAATCAACTGAAACTTATTGGAGAAGAAGAGGTTATTCAGCAGTTTGAATTGAAGTTTGATTTGATGTTGCAACACTTCAATAAGTATCAGCGACTCACCGCAAGTAACATCGAACGAATCATTATGGATGATGCTTCTGTGTTGGAAGGAGATGATGATGTGTTATTGCACGGTACGCAAGGGCGAATGATTAAAGCGCGCACCGCCAACCAAAGAAAAATGGTGAGTGCTATTGAGAAAAACGATATGCTTTTTGCCATTGGACCTGCAGGTACAGGAAAAACCTATACAGCAGTTGCATTGGCTGTTAGATCACTTAAGAATAAAGAGGTTAAACGAATCATCTTGACAAGGCCCGCAGTAGAGGCAGGAGAGAATTTGGGATTCTTACCGGGGGATTTGAAAGAAAAGCTAGACCCATACTTACAGCCTTTGTATGATGCTTTAAGAGACATGATTCCTACTGAAAAATTAAATGAGTATTTAGAAGGTGGAGTTATTCAGATTGCACCATTGGCGTTTATGCGTGGGCGAACACTTGATAAAGCATTTGTTATACTAGATGAAGCGCAAAATACGACAACGCATCAGATGAAGATGTTCCTAACGCGTATGGGAATGTCAGCTAAGTTTGTCATTACAGGAGATGAAACCCAAGTAGACTTGCCACCCAAACAGCCGTCAGGTTTGTTAGAGTGTCTTAAGGCCTTGAAAGGAATTAAAGGAATTAGCATCATCAAACTAGATGAAAAAGATGTGATTCGTCATGAATTAGTAAAGAAAATAATCAAAGCTTATAAAGATAAAATCGAGAACAAATGAGTAATGTAATTTTAAAAACGGAATTTAATTTACCGGGACAAACGAATTTATACAAAGGTAAAGTTCGTGATGTTTATTCAGTAGGAGATACATTGGTAATGATTGCATCTGATAGAATTTCAGCATTCGATCATGTTTTGCCAGAGGGTATTCCTTACAAAGGACAAGTATTAAGCCAGATTGCAGCTAAGTTTTTGGATGCTACTGCAGATATCGTTCCTAACTGGTTGGAGGCCACTCCAGACCCTTCAGTTTCTGTTGGTAAGCGTTGCGAGCCATTTAAAGTAGAAATGGTTATTCGTGGATACTTAACAGGACATGCTTGGAGAGAATACCGCTCAGGAAAGCGTATGCTTTGTGGGGTTCCAATGCCTGATGGAATGGTGGAAAATCAAAAATTTGATGAGCCAATTCTAACGCCAACAACAAAAGCAGATGTTGGTCATGATGAAGATATTTCTAGAGAAGAAATTTTAGCACAAGGTTTGGTTAGCGAAGCAGATTACATTTTGTTAGAAAAGTATACGCGTGAGTTATTCCAAAGAGGAACAGAGATGGCTGCTGAAAAAGGATTGATTTTAGTAGACACTAAGTATGAGTTTGGAAAAGATGCTAATGGAGTGATTACTTTGATTGATGAAATCCATACGCCTGACTCTTCTCGTTACTTCTACATAGAAGGTTATGCAGAGAAATTAGCACTAGGGGAACAACAAAAACAATTATCTAAAGAATTTGTTCGTCAATGGCTAATTGAGAACGGCTTCCAAGGAAAAGACGGACAAGAAATTCCACATATGAGTGAGGATTTTTGTACTTCTGTATCGGAGCGTTATATTGAGCTGTTTGAGCACATTACTGGCGATAAATTTGTGAAAGAGGATGTGAGCGATGTGATGAACAGAGTAGAGAACAATATCTTAAACTACTTGAATAACTAATTGAAAAAAGTTGTTCTCATATCAACAAGTTTATCAGCAACCTCTAAGTCTGCTTCGTTGATTCAGTCAGCGGCTGAGCAATTGAAAACAGCAGAGTTGATTGATTTAAGGCAGTTGTCTATTCCTTTCTGCGATGGCAGAAAGATAGAGGACTACTCTAAAGAAATTCAATTGCTTTTCAAAACGATAGAAGAGGCGGATGCTTTGGTTTTTGGCTTTCCTATTTATTGTTATTCCATCTCTGGAGTTTTGAAAAACTTCATTGATATTTTTTCCCATGCAATGAATGGAAAACGCTTCGGTATTTGTGCAGCTGCAGGTTCTAAGCTATCTTATCTAGCTATTGCCGATTTACATAAAATTATGCAGTTTCAGTCTAATGCTATTGGTGTTCATCCTGCAGTAGTTGCCGATTATACCGATTTTGAAAACGATAAGCCAAGTTTGGATATTAAAGAACGAATACAGAGAATGATCGCTGAGCTATAAAAAAAGAAACCGCCTTCGGGCGGTTTTTTTATTGTCTAGCTCCAAAAATAGCAGATCCAACTCGAATCATATTACTTCCTTCATCAATAGCGATAGGGTAGTCTCCACTCATACCCATCGATAGGGTTTTTAGTTGCCGATAATCTTTTTGCAACCTCTTGTAAATAGTATTCAAAGAAGAAAACTCTTTCTTGATTTGTTCTTTGTTAGAGGTAAAGGTAGCCATTCCCATCAAGCCTACAATGCGCACATTTGAGCAGCTAGATTGGATTTCTAATATCTTCTTTGCTTCTTCTTCATTTAGTCCAAACTTGCTGCTTTCTTCTGCAATATGAAATTGCAAGAGGCAATCAATCACTCGATTATTTTGAGCTGCTCTTTTATTGATTTCTTTGAATAGTTTTTCCGAATCTACTCCATGTATTAAACTAACAAAAGGAGCAATATATTTTACCTTATTGCTTTGTAGGTGACCAATCATGTGCCAAGCTATATCTTTAGGTAATAGTTCGGCTTTTTGTACCATTTCTTGAACCTTATTTTCTCCAAAAATTCTTTGCCCAGCTTCGTAGGCTTCTAAAACGGTTGCTGTTGGTTTAGTTTTTGATACAGCCACCAATGTAACATCCTTTGGGATGGAACTTAAGACACTTTGAAGATTGCTCGTAATACTCATTATTCAATACTGTAAATCAGTAATCCACTACGCAATTTCGGCTCAATATAAGTGCTCTTTGGAGGCATACTTTTACTAGCATCAGCCACTTCTTTGAGTTGCTGCACACTAATTGGTTTTAACAGAAAAGCTACTGCATATTCACCACTATCTACCGATTTTTCCAAAGCTTCTTTTCCAAGCGTGCCATCTATGAAGCTAACGCGTTTATCCGTGCGTAAGTCGTGTATACCTAAAATAGGACTTAAGATGTTATTGGAAAGAATAGCTGGGTCTAGTTTCTCAACGATATGGTTTCTGTTAAAGCTAGAATCTTGAGCTATTAAGCTGTACCATTTTCCTTCAAGATAAATTCCGATTTCGTTTTTTTCTCTAGGGATAAACGAATTTTCACTTTCAGAAACTTGATAAGTGCTACTTACTGCAGCTATAAATTCTTCGCTGGATAATCCGTTTAAGTCTTTTACGATTCGATTAAAATCAAGAATTCTTAATTGACTTTCAGGTATAAGGTAGCTCATGCAATAGTTGAAATTTTCACTATCTGTGTAATGCGGATTTTCTTTTCTTTTCTGTTGGCATAAGAGGGCAGAAGAAGCTGATCTGTGATGCCCATCAGCTATATATAGAGTATCTACTTTTTCAAAGATATCCTGAAGTTTTTGTATATCGTTTTCATCTTGTATAAGCCACAACCTATGTATTGATCGATTAGTGGTTGTGAACTCATATTCAGGTCTACTTTTTATGTATGATTCAAGCACATCATCCACGCCATTTTGATCAGGATAAGTGAGTAAAACAGGCTCTGCATTAAAGCCAGTTATGTTCAAGTAGTCTTTGAACATTTCCTCTCTTCTAGCAATGGTTTGTTCGTGAATTTTGATATCACCATTTAGGTAATCATCTACACTACTGGCGCAAATAATTCCTGTAAAAATAACTTCACCCTTTTGTTGCTGATAGAGGTAGATTGTTGGTTTTTTGTCTTCAATAAATACACCTTCAGCTTTAAATTCGTTAAACTTATTTTTTACAAGGTGATATTTTGCTTTTCCTTTTACTTCTGTTTGTTTATCAGAATAATCAGGGTTGATGATGTGTAAAAAGGTATATGGGTTGTGCTCGAGTTTTTCAATCAAGGTTTCCTCACTGTAAGAGAGGTATGATCGAGAAGCAACTAAGGAGACTTTATCTCTTGTTGGTCTAACTGCTTTAAACGGTCTGATATCTGCCATATAGTCCTAAAAAAAGCGATACCGAAGTATCGCTTTCAAAGATAGGTTTTATCTCTTACTTAAAGAAAGAAGTAATTTTATCTGCTAGCTCTGTTCCAATTCTATCTTGTGCTTCTAGTGTAGCAGCTCCAATATGTGGAGTTAAAGATACATTTGCTTGCATCAGTAGGTGAATGCTTGGAGTTGGTTCGTTCTCGAAAACATCCAGACCTGCGTAGTCTAGTTTTCCTTTTTCTAAGGCAAAAATTAAGGCATCTTCATCAATTACTCCCCCACGGGCAGCATTTACGATTCCAGCCCCATCTTTCATCATGCCGATTTCTTCAGTGCCAATAACTGCTTTATCGCCAATTTTAGGGATGTGTAAAGTGATGAAATCCGATTTTTTAAGTACTTCTTCTAACGATGTAGGGATGATTTCAAAATTCATTGTTTGTCCGTTGAAGAAATTCAATTCAATGTTTACAGAATCTACGAACTTATCATGTGCAACTACATTCATTCCTAATCCTATTGCTCGTTTAGCAACCTCTTGTCCAATACGACCAAAACCAATGATTCCTAAAGTTTTTCCAGCGAGTTCTTTTCCTTTTGCGTAATTTTTTTTCAAATCTTTAAAGCTTAACTCTCCTTCTAGTGGCATTTGACGGTTGGCATCGTATAAGAAACGAACCATTCCAAAAAGATGAGCAAAAACCAACTCTGCAACAGAAGCAGAAGATGCCGCAGGAGTGTTGATTACTTCTAGTCCTTTTTTTCTAGCATATTCAACATCAATATTATCCATTCCTACACCACCTCGACCAATCATTTTCAGTCCAGGGCAAGCATCAATTAAATTTTGTCTAACTTTTGTAGCTGAACGAACTAATAAAACAGCAATATCTTTTTCGTTAATAACACTGGCTAATTGCTCTTGCGCTACTTTTTGTGTGATGACTTCAAAACCTGCTTTTTGTAATGATTTTTCTCCGCTAGCAGAGATGCCATCGTTTGCTAATACCTTTATCATAATGCTTTTCTTTCTAATTCCTGCATTACATCTACCAATACTTGAACACTTTCTAGTGGAAGTGCATTGTACATAGATGCTCTATATCCACCGACTGAGCGGTGTCCTTTTAATCCGTTACAACCTGCAGCTTGCCACATTTGATTGAATTCGCCTTCTAATGAAGAATCGTTTAACAAGAATGTAACATTCATATTAGATCGATCTTCTACAGCAGCAGTTCCAGTAAATAATGGATTTCTGTCAATCTCTCCATAAAGTAAATCAGCTTTGTCTTTATTTACTTTTTCAATCCATTGCACACCACCATTTTTCTTTAACCACTCTAATGTTAACATAGAAACATACACTGGAAAAACAGGAGGGGTGTTAAACATGCTGTCCTTTTTAATATGTGTAGTGTAGTCTAGCATTGTAGGGATAGTTCTGTTGGTTTTTCCTAAAACCTCATCTTTGACAATTACTAGTGTTGTTCCTGCAGGACCCATGTTTTTTTGTGCTCCTGCATAAATCAAATCAAAATCAGCAACATTTACTTTTTTACTGAAAATATCAGAAGACATATCACATACCATTAAAGATGGAGTAGCAGGGAATTCCTTCATTTGTGTTCCGTATATGGTGTTGTTGGATGTGCAGTGAAAATAGTCAACATCAGTAGGGATTTTATATTCTTTGGGAATGTAATTGTAATTCTTATTTTTTGAGCTTTCAACAACTACAGCATCACCTAGTAAAGATGCTTCTTTGATGGCCTTATTTGCCCAAGTTCCAGTATCTAGGTATGCGGCTTTACCTCCTTCTTTCATTAGGTTGTAAGGAACCATTAAGAATTCTAAACTTGCTCCTCCTTGTAAAAACAATACAGAATATCCTTCAGGAACCCCCAAAAGCTCTTTTACTAAAGAACGAGCATTCTCCATAACCGCAACAAAATCTGTGCTACGGTGAGAAATTTCAATAAGCGATAAGTCGATGTTGTTGAAGTTTAATACCGCTTCTGATGCTTGCTGAAACACCTCTTGTGGTAAGATGCATGGTCCAGCACTAAAATTGTGTTTTTTCATCTTAAATGATTTGAGTGCAAATGTCTATTTTATTTCTTATTTAGGGAATAAACCATTCCCTAATTTTTTTTTTGCTGGAATATTGATTTGCTCTATGGTCTCGACATTTTCTTCAAAAATAAACTTACCGTTTCGTAGGTTCAATGCATCAACACTGCCATCAGGAACATAAAAATCATACAAGCCTTTTACTCCTTCGCTTAAAGGAATGAGGTGTGTGAAAAGGATTCGTTCTTCTTTTGTATGGTATTTCATAGAGGCAGAAGCATCCTCTTTGTATTCGATGATAAATCTATTTTGAGGCTTTTTTCCAATCTTGAAAATGGGTGCACCAAAAGTCAAATCTCTACTTATGGTTAATACATCCGCAATTTTTTTATTGCTTCTATCATCATTGCCATCCCAACCCAGTAAAACATAATATTTACGCTTTCCTCTTTTAATGGTTTCTAACTGATAATAAAGTGCGCCAATCCACTGGTTGTTTTGGAGCTTCATTTTTTCTGGCTCGCGTAATTCATCTTCAATGGCTTCTAAGTAAGCTACATTATATTTGTTCTGATAGTTGTAGTATTGAACGATTGCTTCGTATCTATAGGTTCCATTATCTTGAGGGATTACCCAATTTATGAATCGAACTTTATTGTCATCACTTGTAAGAATAGCGACTGTGCTTAAAGAGTCGAAAGGGTATTTCATGGATTTAGCTTCATCCAAAACAGGTTCCCATAACTCTAAAAACTTTTCGTTAGCAGCTTGGCGTTCGTTATCATTAGCGCCTTGTAAAATGGTAGAGGATATGCGCATCAAGCTATCCTCGTAAGCCATGAATAATTTCTTTTGAGAAAAAGCACTCATGGGGATAATGAAAATAAAAAACCGCAACATCCAAACTTGAGTTATTGCGGTTGTATTTTGTGGTGTGTAACTCATTTAAGCGTGTAAAAAGTCTTTTTTCTCTAATAACTCTTCTTCTGTCTCTACATTATCGTCATCATCTACACAGCAATCTACAGGACATACTGCAGCACATTGTGGTTCATCATGAAATCCTATACATTCAGTACATTTATCTGTAACGATGTAGTAAACATCATAATCTACTGGCTCTTGAGAATCATCCGCATCATACTCGCCTCCACTTTTTGGGGTTACTGTTCCGATTAATGAAGTTCCATCGGAAAACTGCCATTCCATACCACCCTCATATATAGCGTTGTTTGGACATTCTGGCTCGCAAGCTCCACAGTTGATGCATTCATCTGTAATTTTAATTGCCATAGTACAGATTAATGTTGGTTAAAATAGTTTTAGTTTTGCAGTACAAATATAGGATATCACAATGACTATTGAAAGTAGAATACAAGCCTTAGTGCAACTTGGAAGTCTTCTAAATAAGTATGCGAAATCTAGAGGTGAGGCGGGTAGCAAATTGGAATTAGCTATTAACAGAGCTAGTATTTACAACGGTTGGTTTACGGCTAATAATGTTCGAAAAGCGCTTGCAGCAATAGTGGAAATGCTTTCAAAAGATCAATTAAAAGCATGGTCTAGTGCATATAAATTAGATGGAGATAAGCGTGTAGCTATTATTATGGCAGGAAACATTCCTTTGGTTGGTTTTCATGACTTGCTTTCTGTTTTAGTTAGCGGTCATACAGCAATAGTGAAAATGTCTTCGGATGATAATCAGTTGTTACCTATCATTGTTGAAGCTTTAAAAACAATAGAACCGAATTTTACTGATAAAATTCATTTTACAGAAGATAAGATGGAAAACTTTGATGCGGTTATTGCTACAGGGAGTGATAATTCAGCTCGATATTTTGAACATTATTTTGGTAAGTATCCTAATATCATTAGAAAATCGAGAAGCTCGGTGGCTATCTTAGATGGGTCAGAATCTGAAGAAGAGTTGAAGGGCTTGGCTAATGATGTGTTTCAATATTTCGGATTAGGATGTAGAAGTATCTCTAAAGTCTTCTTGCCAAAGGATTATGATTTGAACTTATTGTTCAATGCTTTTTATGCACATAATGAAGTAATTGATAATAAAAAATACGGTAATAACTACGACTACAATAAGGCTGTTTATATGATGGGACAGCACGACATAACAGAAAATGGATTCTTAATAATGAAGCAAGAAACTGCTTTGAAATCACCAGTTAGTGTGTTGCATTACGAGTTATATGATGATTTAGAGTTAGTGCACAGACTTGTAGCTGATTACCAAGAGAAAATACAATGTGTGACTGGAAGAGGTTTTATCCCTTTTGGAAAAGCTCAATGTCCTACATTATACGATTATGCTGATGGTGTCGATACCATGGAGTTTTTACAGTCACTTTAATCTACTTTTTCGTAAGCCCCTAAATCAGGAAGTCCGCTTCTAGTATTTCCTAAAATATCTTGTGAAATATCTGTTTCAATTCCAGCATCAATTGCAGGAGAAATTTGGTGTAGTTGATAATTGTCTTCTTGAGTATTTACAAACAAGGAATCGCTATTTTGAATTTTGATAGAGTTGTTTTCTTCTAAATAGGTTAGGCTAGAGTCGGGATGTAATTTAAGTAGGCAGTTATTAAAACTGTAATTAAATGTAGCAGCAGTATTTTCTTGTAACTCAATTTCTACAGGTAGTGAGCCACTAATAATACAATTGGTAAAACTAGCTTCTTGCAAGTCTCTTAGCTGAATATTCCCATTAGCGTCTTCGTAAAAGTTGTTTAATAGAATAGAAGGTGTATTTCTAGATGAAAAACTCCAGTAATTAGCAAAGGTAGAATGTTTAAAATCATAAGTGCCACCAATGTTTAACACCATAGCATAACGACCACAATCGCTAATCACATTATTTTCTCCCACAACGTGGCTGCCTTGAGCAAATATACCAATATCGCTCATGTGTTCTATTATGGTGTTTTTTACTGTTAAGGTTGGATTGTTATTACCAATGGTGTCTGCATGTAGTCCAACAGTACCATTTCTAATAATGGCGTAATTCACTTCATTATCAACACTTCCAGGAGTAAACCAAATTCTATCCCACTGACCAGCTACATTTTCATACCATTCATCTAGACGATCTCCTTGAAAAAGGACTTCATTGTTTAGTTCTCCTTCAATTTTCAGTGTCCCTCCATTCTCTGCTAACAAAGGGTTTCCTACAATAATTCCTGAGTTTTTATGGAAGTAGATTTGACAGCCTTCATTAATGGTTAAAGTAGCATTTGGCTCTACAATTACATACCCATAAATTACATGAGGAAGGCTGTTGTTCCATGTTGTGTTTTCAGTGATGGAGTGATATTTGTAATTGACAGTATCAGCACCACTCATAAAAAAGTTGTCATGGGGGGTATAGAAATTGGCATTTTGTCCATAAGCGACTAAATCTACATTTTGTGTTTTTCCATTGGTTACAAATAGGAGTGAGTCGGTTACTAAATAAGGGAGATTTCCATCAACAGGGTTGATGGTTGCTTCTACAAAAATATAGATAGAGTCATGAGCTGCAATTTTGATATTTTCAGCATGTGTTCCTGAAACACCATCTACATTAATTCGATATACTCCTTCGGAATTGAGGTTGGCTAAATCGATAGAGTTAATACTGACAGAGTTATTGTTTCTATTGTATACTTTTAGCGTGTGTGTAGTGCTTCCAACGCTAGTAAATACAGTGTCAAAAATGATAGTGTCAGTAGAGAATTGTAATTCTCCGGGGCCACTTTCAGCAAAAAATTCTCTCTTACAAGCATTAAGAGAAAGGATAACTAACAGGGTTAAAATAATTCTTTTTAGCATTTTGAAAAAATCAGTTACAAAGATATAAGATTTAACGAAGGATAATTAAGATTCGTATGCTGTAAAAAGAATGAAGACGGTTTGGTATATTTCAGACAAGAGCGTATATTTGCAGCCCTAAATCGTAGGGTAGGAAGACAATAATTGTTTCACCTACGGCTAAATTAAATTAAGATGAAAAAAGGAATTCACCCAGAAAACTACAGACTTGTTGTCATGAAAGATATGTCGACAGGTTATTCGATTTTAACAAAATCGACTGCAGCTAGTAAAGAAAATGTTAAATGGGAAGATGGTAATGAATACCCATTGATTAAGATGGAAATCTCTTCAGACTCTCACCCTTTCTACACAGGTAAAATGAAGTTAGTGGATACTGCAGGTCGTATTGACAAGTTCAAGAACAAATACGCAAAGTTCGCTAAATAAGTCAAGTGTTTAAACATAAGCAAAACCCCAATCTTTATGGATTGGGGTTTTCTTTTATCAATCATTTAAATAACAAAAAAGCCCCAGTCTAAAGAGTAGGGTTTCATTTTTTATATAGTTGAAATTTAAGTGATAACAGTAGCCTTAGGTGCTGCAGCCATAATTTCATCGTTTGCGTATTCTGAGAACTGCTCGAAGTTTCTGTTAAATGCTTCTGCTAATTCGTTTGCTTTGGCATCATAAGCGTTCTTATTTTCCCAAGTGTTTCTAGGGTTTAATAATTCAGAAGGAATATTAGGGCAGATACTCGGCATTTGTAGCCCGAAGATATTGTGAGTTTCGAAACCTATATTTTCTAATTCTCCATTTAAGGCAGCAGTAATCATAGCACGTGTGTATTTCAAAATCATTCTTGATCCAACACCATATTCGCCACCAGACCAACCTGTATTTACAAGCCACACATTTACATTGTGTTCTTGCATTTTATCTCCCAACATTTCCGCATACTTAGTAGGATGTAAAGGCATGAATGGAGCACCAAAACAAGCAGAGAAAGTTGTTTGTGGTTCTGTTATTCCTGCTTCGGTTCCTGCTACTTTTGCAGTATATCCTGAAATGAAATGATACATTGCCTGACCAGGAGTTAGCTTAGAGATTGGAGGAAGTACTCCAAAAGCATCACAAGTCAAGAAGAAAATATTTTTAGGATTTTCGCCAATAGAAGGAGTTGCAATATTTCTAATGTGGTGGATAGGGTAGCTTACGCGTGTGTTTTCGGTTTTGCTTCCGTCTTTAAAATCAACCTCATTAGTGCCTGCTTTAAAAGAGATATTCTCTAATAAAGCACCTGGTTTGATAGCTGCAAAGATGTCTGGTTCTTTTTCAGCTGTCAGGTCGATACATTTAGCATAACAGCCGCCTTCAAAATTGAAAACACTATTGTCACTCCAACCGTGCTCATCATCACCAATTAAATTTCTGTTTGGATCTGCAGAAAGGGTAGTTTTACCTGTTCCTGACAAACCAAAGAATACAGCAGTGTCACCTTCTTTTCCAATGTTGGCAGAACAGTGCATCGCCAATACATTTTTCTGATATGGAAGAATGAAGTTCAAAGCAGAGAAAATACCTTTTTTAATTTCGCCTGTGTAGCCTGTTCCTCCAATCAAAATAGTCTTTTTACTGAAATTTAAGATTGCGAAGTTATGCTGACGCGTTCCATCTACAGATGCATCTGCCATAAAGCCAGGAGCATTGATGATTATCCATTCAGCATCAAAATTGTCAATTTCATGAGTAGTAGGCCTTAAGAACATGTTATGTGCAAACATGTTCGACCATGGGTATTCGTTAACTACACGGATGTTCATGCGATATGCATCATCAGCACAAGCATAAGCATCACGCACATATAGTTCTTTTCCTGATAGATAGTTTATTAACTTCTCGTAAAGAGCTTCAAATTTGTCTGAATCAAAAGGAAGGTTTATATCTCCCCACCAAACGCTGTTTTCGGTAATAGCGTCTTTTACAATGAAACGATCTTTTGGAGAACGTCCTGTAAACTCTCCTGTATTGATAGTAATAGCACCGCTACTAGTTAATTCAGCCTGATTTAAATCAATGGCTATTTGTGTAAGTTCTTCTGAAGATAGGTTCCAGTGGGCAGTAGCATCTTTAATTCCGTAGTTCTTTACAGATGCGTTTGCTGCTCTTCGTCCTGTTTCATTCATAGTATCTTTCTATTGTTTAGAGATTGCAAATTTAGGGCAATTAGCTAGTTCATCACACAGGAAATGAAGTTTTTTTAACATCCTTATAAACATTACAAATTATACAGAGGTTTGTACTTCTCTTTCGCATAACTTAAAAAGTGTTCGAAATTCAGTTTTTCTCCTGTAATTTTTTTGCATAAATTCTGGGCAGAATACTTTTTACCGTAACGATGAACATTTTTACGAAGCCATGCTAGTAGGGGTTGCATATTACCTTGTTCTATTTCCTGCTCTAAATCAGTTATTTCTTCTTTTGCCTGATTATAAAACTGTATGGCGTAGAAGCTTCCTAATGAGTAAGTTGGGAAATATCCAAAGCTTCCGTGCGACCAATGAATGTCTTGTAAAACCCCTTTAGAATCAGAAGGAACATCAATATTTAAATACTCCTTGTATTTAGCATTCCAGATGCTTGGTAAATCTTTTACTTCAATACTGGCTTCAATCAAAGCTTTTTCAATTTCAAAACGAATCATGACATGTAGGTGATAGGTCAATTCGTCTGCATTGGTGCGAATTAAAGAAGGTTTTACCACATTCATAGCTTTGTAAAAAAGTTCTGCATTTACTGCTTTCAATTCCTCTGGAAAATAAGATTGAAGTAACCTAAAGTTAGCTTTCCAATAAGGCAAACCTCTCCCTACATTGTTTTCCCATAATCTAGATTGAGACTCATGTATTCCTAAAGAGATTGCTTTTCCAAGCGGTAGCCCGTAGTTTTCTTTAAGCATACCTTGTTCGTAAAGGGCATGCCCGCCTTCATGAATACAGCTCCAAATCATTTCGTTCAAATTGTTTACATCAATGCGTGTAGTTATACGTACGTCTTGTGCTGAAAAATGAATGCTGAATGGGTGAGATGAGAGATCTTGTCTTCCAGATTCAAAATCGTAACCCATTTGCTTCAGTAGATCAATGCCGAAATCCCATTGTTTTTGCTGTTCAAAACGTTGATACATGAAAGCATCTTCATTCTGTTTTTGAGCCATCAGTTCTTTTACAAAAGGGACTAGTTTTTCTTTTATATCTTGAAAAACTTTTTCAATATCAGATGATTTGGTATCTGGCTCGTATTGGTCTAAAAGTGCATCATAAGGATGTTCCGAGTAGCCTAGTAATTTGCACTCTTCTCTTTTTAACTCTACAAGCTTTTCAAGCATTGGTTGAAAGATGGAAAAGTTATTTTCCTTTTTTGCTTTATCCCATGCTTGGAATGCCTCTGAAACAGTTATAGAGTGATTTTTTACAAACTCGGCAGTGTACTTTTGAGATTTACGAAAAGCTTTCAGAGAAATCTCTACATTTCTTATTTCATCTTCTGAAAGATTACTGTCGCCATCTAATTTTTCTAGTAGTTTTCCATATTCAACATCCACAGAAAAGTTGTGCGATATTTCGGATAAAGTAGCCAGTTGTTGGGCGCGAAAATCGGCCCCTTTAGGAGGCATGTTTACTTCCTGATCCCAATGTAAAACACCTGCTGCTAAATTGATGTCTGTTATTTTGCGTAAATGCGCTTTGTATTTTTCGTAATTCGTCATTTTATTTTTTTAGAAGTGATAGTAGAAAGATAAATCATCCAGCAATTAATAGAGCTCCTCCAATGGGTGTTATAAGTCCTAAAAAAGAGAGTGAAACACCTATAACCTCTTGCATGTTTAACAGATATGTAAAAAGGGAAAAAAGAATTGTACCACTAGAGAATAGTTTACTTATAAGGGCAGTATTATGAATTTTATCAAAGGAAATCCCAATAATAATCAAAACAATTCCATGATACATTTTATAGCGAACCCCTGTTTCAAAACTAGCTAACTGATTACTAATCAATAGTTCTTTTAAAGCATGTGCTCCAAAAGCTCTTAGTATGTTAGCTGTTAAAGCAAAAGCGGCTCCCCAAGCCATTATATTCTTGTTCATCTTTTCTGTTTTAGAGGTACTAAAATACATATATTAGCCCTTCAAAAGAACGAAATTATGCAACGCATTTTAGTGGTTGGAGCGGGGCGTTCCGCCTCTACATTGATTCAGTATTTACTAGATCATTCAGAAGCAAATAATTGGCAAGTAATTGTGGGAGATTATGATTTATCCTTAGCGGAGCAAAAGGTTGATAATCATCCAAATGGAAAAGCAATGCACTTTGATGTTTTTGATGAGGAGCAGCGAAACGATGGAATTAGAAATTCTGACATTGTTGTTTCTATGCTTCCGGCTAGTATGCATATTTTACTAGCTGAAGATTGTGTTTTTCAAGGGAAAAACTTGGTAACAGCATCATATGTGTCCGATGAAATTGCTGCCTTAAACGATAAAGCAACAGAGAAAGGAGTGTTATTGCTTAATGAAATAGGCTTAGATCCAGGAATTGATCATATGTCTTCTAAAAAAGTAATTGATGAAATCCATCAAGCAGGTGGCGATATTCATACTTTTAAATCTTTTTGTGGTGGCTTGGTGGCACCTCAATACGATTCCAATCCTTGGAACTACAAGTTTACTTGGAATCCAAGAAATGTGGTTTTAGCAGGGCAAGGAACGGCACAATTCATAAGAAACGGACAATATAAATTTATTCCATACCAAAGTTTATATAGCCGCATAGAAACTATAGATGTGCCCGAGGCAGGAGCTTTTGAGGGGTATGCGAACAGAGATTCATTAAGTTATAGAGAGGCATATAATCTGGCAAACATCCCAACAATTTTTAGAGGTACTTTACGCAGACCTGGTTATTGCGAAGCCTGGAATGTATTTGTGCAATTAGGAATGACTGATGATACTTATCAATTGTCAGGATTATCAAACATGACTTGGCGCGACTTCATCAACTCTTTTTTAGTGTTTGATAAAGTAAAAACAGTAGAGGAGAAGCTGCAATCTCATTTATCTTTATCTGATGAAGTAATGAGCAAGCTAAAGTGGTTGGGGATTTTTGAGAAAGAATCAGTTGGAATAGACAAGGCTACTCCAGCGCAAGTGCTTCAGAAATTATTAGAGAGTAAGTGGTCATTAGAAGCTGAGGACAAAGATATGATTGTGATGCAACATCAGTTTCATTACAGATTAGAAGGTGAGGAAAAGTGCTTGCATTCTTCTTTAGTGCTTGAAGGAAAAGATCAGATACATACTGCAATGAGTATGACAGTTGGCTTGCCTGTAGCAATAGCAACTAAACTTATTTTACAAGGAAAAATACAGCTTTCGGGAGTTCAAATTCCTGTAATGAAAGAGGTGTATGAGCCTGTATTAGAAGAGCTGAAATTCTTTGGTGTTGATTTTGTGGAAGAAAATTAGGGCTTACATTTTTAAATAGAACTCTTTGCACATCTCAGTATATTCTTCTGTGTATACATGCCTTTCTTTCTCAACAACAAGTGTATTTTCTTCTAAAAGTTTTTCTTGAAATGAGAATTGTAGTAAAGCTCTTTTAATAGCTGTTTTCTCAGTGCCTTTTACCCAACACAAACGATTTAGGTGCAAGTGATTTTTTTGAGCTATTGCTTCCACTTTATCCTTGCTTTCACTGGGTAGTATGATTGCTAGTGAGCCATTTTTATTTAATAGTTTACTGCTACATTCTATAAGCGTTTCAAAAGAAAGCGTATCGGTGTGGCGCGCTTGTGTACGTTTTTTGTTATTGGCTTTTAAATTGTTTTCAAAATAAGGAGGGTTACTCACAATTAAATCGAAAGAAGGGGCGTGTTGAAATTCTTGTAAAGAAATGTGTTCTAGAAATAGTCGATTAATCCATGGAGTGTTTTGAAAGTTTTCGGCTGTTTGTTGACTAGCATTTGAATCTATCTCTATAGCTTTAATTTGGGCGTTTACAAAGCGTTGTGCTAGCATCATCGCTATCAAACCTGTTCCTGTTCCTATATCTAGTATTTGTTCTGGACTTTTAGCTTTTACCCAAGCGCCTAAAAGAGTACCGTCTGTGCCCACTTTCATTGCGCATTTGTCTTGCATTATGCCAAACTTCTTAAAACGAAACATTATGCCTTATCTGCAAAAGTTTTGAAATCAGTCATGTATTTAAACGACTGATTTTTGAATGCTCCAGTCATCAAGAAAATCACGACCTTAAGAATAAAGGCTTTACGCTTAGATTTGTTGCGCTTATAACAAAAATTAGTATTGTCATCTTGCTCTATATAGAAGTTCTCTACGCTATCAAATAATTCAATAACCCTTTTTCTAGGAAGATTAATGGTGATTTCTAAATCGTACTGCATAATGTGTGCTTTAGTTGGAAACAAAACTTAATAAAATCTATTTTCTAAAAGCCTTTACTAAAAAGGCAATCACCACTACTTCTATAGCGAAAAGGATAAAATGCAGAGAATAAACTTGTTCTTCGTGGTCGTTTATTTGCCAAGCGAATTCTAGCAGCTTGTAAAATCCGTAGGAGAGTGTCATGCCTGCTAAATATCCAATTTGCTTGGCGGTATCTACGCGTGTTAGTATGTAGTTTTCTTTCAACACCAAAGTTTCAGCTCTAACTAGGTATGAGCCAAAAATAAAGGTGAGTTGGTAGCCAATATACACCCAAAGGGCTGTTTGATAACTGTATGAAAAAATTAGAAAGCCAATAACCAAAGTTAGTATCACCAATTCTACTAGAAGAGAGATGCGGTAAAAATAGCTGGTATTTAGGATTTTATGGTATTGCTTGGCTACAATCAACATTCCCAATGCTAATACAATACCTCCTATAGAATAAATAGAGGGTTCCAACGGTGTATATATGGTGAATATACTTCCTACTGAAAGCCCCAGAAATAATGAGTTAAATAACTTATATAGAACAAATGCTTCATGGTTTATTTTTAAATCTCGGAGCATTTATTTTATTAATAATAACAGTTTCTACGCACATTAGACACATGCTTTGCTAAGCGCATTACTTGGCGAGTGTATCCGTATTCGTTATCATACCATACGTAAAGTACAATTGTTTTTCCATCGGCAGAAACCTGTGTAGCAGGACTGTCGTAAATAGAAGCGCAGCTATCACCAACAATGTCGCTAGAAACTAGCTCGTTTGAGATAGAGTAACGAATTTGTTCTACCAATTTTCCTTTTAAAGCCGCATTACGCATCATTTCGTTTAAATCTTCAAAAGATGTTGCCTTCTCTGTAGTGATGTTTAAAATAGCTAATGAAGCGTTTGGAGTGGGTACTCGGATAGCGCTAGAAGTCAATTTTCCTGAAAGAGAAGGAATGGCTTTTGTTACCGCTTTTCCAGCACCAGTTTCTGTAATAACCATGTTTAATGCAGCAGCTCTACCTCTACGGAATTTCTTGTGCATATTATCCACCAAGTTTTGGTCGTTGGTGTATGCGTGAATAGTTTCAATGTGTCCTTTCTCAACACCTAATTTCTCTACAATTACATCTAGAATAGGAGTGATAGCATTGGTAGTACATGAAGCGGCAGAGAAGATTTTTGTATTGTTTACATCAACATTATGGTTTACACCAAATACAATGTTTGGAATGCCTTTTCCTGGAGCAGTTAATAAAACTTTAGCCACCCCTTTAGATTGTAAGTGAAGACCTAAAGCTTCATCATCTCTAAAGGCTCCGGTATTGTCAATCACCAATGCGTTTTCAATTCCATAAGCAGTATAGTCGATCGTGTCAGGACTATTAGCAGCAATCATATGTACGCTTCGGCCGTTAATGATTAAACAGTTGTTTTCAATATCTTCTATAACGCTTCCGGGAAACTTTCCATGAACAGAATCTGTTCTTAGTAAAGAAGCTCTTTTAGTGATGTCTGATTCTTTATTACTTCTAGTAACAATGGCGCGTAAACGCAATTGGTTTCCAGAACCTTCTTGAGCAATGAGCTCGCGTGCTACCAAACGACCGATACGACCAAAACCGTAAAGAATAACATCTTTTGGTTCTAGTGATTCGTCATTATTGATGAACTTACCTAGCTTTTCAGCTACAAAGCTTTCAGCACTTCCACCACCTGCTCGCATATAGTCAGATGTTAGCTTCCCTAAATCGATTTTTGCGGCAGTAACCCCAGCATATAAGATAGCTTGAGCAATAGGTAAAGTTTCTCTAATCGTGATATTTTGTTTTACGAATTCGCGTGCATACACATGCAAGTTTAAGATTTGACTGATATTTTGGTCCACTAATTTGTTGCGGAACAATACTAATTCAGTCGATTTTTCTAGCCAAAGCGTACTTACTATGTTAGAAAGTTCTGTTGCGGCTTTTTCTTTGATAATCCACTCAGCCAATTGGTTATCATAATTTGTTGCGCTCATTCATTTGATTTTTTGAGTTTCAAACTTCGGCTGTAAAGTTAAGATTATTAAACTGTTTAAAGTGTTTAACGAATTGAAAATTCACTCGAATTAAATGCTATTGATTTTATTACATTTGACAAATGCAATTGGAGTTTTACAAATATCAAGGAACAGGTAATGATTTTGTGGTGATTGATGATCGAATACATCAGTTTGATGTAACTGATGTACAGAAAATTCGTACGATTTGTGATAGGAGAAAAGGGATAGGAGCAGATGGTTTGATGTTACTTCGTAATCATGCTGAAGCAGATTTTGAGATGCTGTACTTCAATGCAGATGGTAAAGAAGGAAGTATGTGTGGTAATGGTGGTCGATGTTTAGTTGATTTTGCACATTATCTGGGTATTATTGAAGATAACTGCAGCTTTATTGCGATGGATGGTTTGCATGAAGCAAAATGGACAAAGGAATCGGTTGCATTAAAAATGATAGATGTTTGTGAAGTGGAAGTGAATGAGGATTTTGTTTATCTAGATACAGGTTCACCACATTATGTGCAGTTTGTCAAAGATTTGGAAAACTATCCTGTTTTTGAAAAAGGAAAATCTATTCGCTTCAATGATCGATTTAAGCAAAACGGAACAAATGTTAACTTTGTAGAAACACAAGGTACTGCATGTGCGGTAAGAACATATGAAAGAGGTGTAGAGAATGAAACATTAGCTTGCGGAACAGGTGTTACAGCTGTTGCAATTGCTGCTTATGAAACTAGCAAAAATCTTGACAATCCTTTGTCTATTAGTGTTTTAGGAGGAATTCTTAAAGTTTCATTTGATGAGGTGAATGGTGTTTATAAAAATATATGGTTGATAGGTCCTGCAAAGAAAGTTTTTAAAGGAAGTATTAAATGTTAAAAGGAGAAAACATACAATTGCGTGCTTTAGAACCATCTGATTTAGAAACATTATATCAGTGGGAAAATAACACAAATATTTGGAAAGTAAGCCAGACAATAACTCCTTTCTCTAAGCATGTGTTAACACAGTATTTAGCAAATGCACATCAAGATATATTCACAGCCAAGCAGTTGCGATTAATCATAGAAAAAGAAGATAGGTCTATTGGAATGATTGATCTTTTTGATTTTGTTCCTACACATCAAAGAGCTGGTGTTGGTATTTGGATTGTTGATGAAGGTGAGCGACAAAAGGGGTATGCTAAAGAGGCTTTACAGTTAATAATAGACTACGCTTTTAAAAAGTTACAATTGAAACAGATTTATTGCAATATTTCTTCAGCTAATAAAGCCAGTATCAATTTATTTTCTAGTTTAGACTTTATGCTAGTGGGTGTTAAAAAAGAATGGAATAGAACCCAAGAGGGTTGGGAGGACGAACTTTTATTTCAGCGTTTGTGCGATTAGGCGCACTTTACATACTCTTTTTTTTTATTATTTCCTGTAGCGGTCGCGTAGAACCTGTTAAAGATTATCTTAATCTTCACGACTCTGTTTCATACGTAGGAAAAGAAACATGTATGCAATGTCATTACGATATTTACGAATCTTACATTGAAACTGGAATGGGTCAATCCTATGATAAGTCTTCTCAAGAAAAGAGTTCGGCAAATTTTGATGAAAATTCAATAATTAATGATATTCATTCAGGCTTAACTTATCATCCATTTTGGAAAAATGACACTCTTTTTCTAAAAGAATTTAATTCATATCACCACAGAATTGAAAATGTTGATTACATCATAGGTTCAGGCCATCACACAAATTCACATTTGTGGGAGGAAAATGGTTATTTACACCAAATGCCATTTACATATTATACCCAAGAAGGTAAATTAGATTTACCTCCGGGTTACGAAAATGGAAATAATACACGCTTTTCCAGAAAAATTGGTTTAGAATGTATGAGTTGTCATAACGCCTATCCAAAAATAGTTCTTGGCTCTGAAAACAAATATGAATATATACCCGATGGTATTGATTGTGAACGTTGTCATGGTGCTGGAGGAGAACATGTCAAAAGAATGATTTCAGGTGAATTAGTAGATACATCAAAATATATTGATTATTCAATAGTAAATCCAGCTAAACTTCCTGTAGAAAAACAATTTCAAATATGTATGAGATGTCATTTACAGGGGAATACAGTACTTGCTGAGGGTAAAAGTTTTTATGATTTTAAGCCTGGAATGGATCTTAATGAAGTAATGACAGTTTTTACAGCAAGATATGAAGATGATGAAACATTTATAATGGCTTCACACGCAGATAGATTACAACAAAGTTTATGTTTTAAGAATTCAGAAATGAGTTGTATAACATGTCATGACCCTCACCATTCGGTAAGAAAAAAAACACAAAATTATTTTAGCAAGAAGTGTTTTTCATGTCATGATACTTGTGATGATAAGAAAAACACTATAAATTCAGATTGTATTTCATGTCATATGCCAGAATCATCATCATCAGATATTCCTCATGTTACCATACATGATCATAAAATAGCCGTTCACAATCAAGATTCTATAAGCAAAAAAGGAACCTTTTTAGGATTGTTTTCTGTAAATAATGAACAACCTAATGACAAAATGATGGCAAAGGCATACATCAATCAATATGAGAAATTTTCTGCTGATTCGTATTTGTTAGATAGCGCATCTTCTTTTCTAGCAAAACTAAAAGTCGAAGAAGTATTTCAGGAATTGATTCATTTAAATTTTTTAAAATCCAACTATACATCTATTATAAACACCGTTTACGCTGTTGAAGACTATCCTTTAAACAAAATGACTTATGATAATCAACATGCCTGGACCGCTTATAGAATAGGTGCAGCATTTTCAGAAACTAATCAGCTAAAGGAAGCAGAGACTTATTATCAAAAAGCAGTATCCTTAGCTCCATATGTGTTAGATTTCAGGATGAAGTTGGCTAGTGTGTTTTCTGCACAAAGAGAACATGATGCTGCCATTCTTCAGTATGAATGGATTTTAAATGAATTCCCAAAAATGGAAAGTGCATGGTGTAATCTAGGATTTTCATATCTACAAAAAGGTGATTTGAAAAAGGCTCATGAGTGTTATAATCAATCACTCGAATTGAACCCAAAACATATACAAACATTGTTAAACAAAGCGGCTTTAAATCTTTTGCTAAACGAAAAAGAAAAAGTCGTTTTATATTTGGAGAGGGTGTTAGAAGTGTATCCGAACCATCCAAAAGCACAAACCTTATTGAAAGAGATAAATGGCTAGAAAGAAGATTAGTAATTTCAAGAAGTTTTTATGGAGTTTGCTCGTAATGATTTTCTTTAGTGGACTCATTACGGCTTTTGTTTTTTATAGCCGCATATATCAACCAAATGTGGTGATGGAATATGAAAAAGAGGTCTTTGTTTACATCCCTACAGATGCCACTTTTGAAGTTGTTCAGCAAATTTTAATAGCAAGTGGAGTCGTGCAAAACACCTCTTCTTTTCGCTGGGTTGCTGAACAAAAAAACTATATCCATCGCATTAAATCGGGAAGATTTTTACTAGAGAATGGCATGAATAACAATGAGTTAGTAAACTTATTACGCTCTGGAAGACAAACCCCTGTCGATGTAGTCTTCAACAATGTGCGAACAAAAGAACAATTGGCAGGGAAAGTAGCAGCTCAATTAGAGCTAGATTCTTTAGAATTGCTTTACGCTATGATTGATACTGCTTTTACAAATCCCTTAGGTTTAGACGCGAATACAGTTTCCTCCTTGTTTATTCCTAATACCTATGAATTTTATTGGGATGTTTCTGTAGCTGATTTTTTAGCGAGAATGACTGCTGAACATCATTATTTTTGGACAGAACGAAGAAAGAAAAAAGCTCAAAAACTGAATCTTACTCCAGAGGAAATAACAACACTAGCATCTATAGTAGAAAAAGAAACTTTAAAGAAAGATGAACAGCCTAAAGTTGCGGGCTTATATCTGAACAGACTCAAAAGAGGAATCAAGCTAGAATCTGATCCAACAGTTATTTTTGCTATTGGAGATTTCACTATCAAAAGGGTATTGAACAAGGATTTAAAAATCGACTCTCCTTATAATACATACAAACATAAAGGATTACCTCCTGGCCCTATAAGTATTCCTTCAATACAAGTGATTGATGCTGTTTTAAATCACGAAAAACATAATTATATATTCATGTGTGCTAAAGACGATTTTTCAGGTTATCACAATTTTGCAAAGACATATGCAGGCCATCTTAATAATGCAAGAAAATACCGTAAGGCACTGAATCAAAGAGGAATCAAGAGATAATAGCAAAATCCTATATTTGCTAACTTACAAAAACTACTATGACGAAGATTAAATTTGGAACGGATGGTTGGAGAGCTATTATTGCGAAAGAATATACAGCAGATAATGTTGCAAGAGTTAGTTTGGCAACAGCTCAATGGCTAAATAAAAACTTTGACAATCCATCAGTAGTAATTGGGCATGATTGCCGTTATGCAGGAGAGATGTTTGCAGAAACAGCTGCTAAAGTGTTGGCAAACGAAGGAGTTAAAGTGTATTTAGCAAAAGGCTTTGTCAGCACACCAATGGTTTCATTAGGTATTGTTAAGCAATCTGCTTCTTTAGGAGTTGTAATTACTGCGAGTCACAACCCTCCATGCTATAATGGATATAAACTAAAAGGATATTTTGGAGGCCCATTGCTTCCAGATCAAGTTCAAGAGGTGGAAGACTTAATTCCTGATACACACGGCTTAGATTTAAACAAGCTAACGCTAGAAGCTATTGAGTATGTTGATTTAGAAAGGATGTATGTAGAGCATGCAAAAGTTAATTTCGATTTAGATGTGATCAACAACTCAAATTTGAATTTAGCATACGATCCAATGTTTGGCGCAGGAAAAGCAGCAGTGCCGCGCTTACTTCCTAAAACAAAGCTTATTCATGATGATGATAATCCAGGATTTCACGGAACAGCTCCAGAGCCAATTCATAGAAACTTACAGGAATTTTCAGATTTAATTAAAGATAGTGGAAACATTGATTGTGGTTTAGCAACCGATGGAGATGCTGATAGAATTGGTCTTTACAATAGCTCTGGAAAGTTCATCGATTCTCATCATTTAATCTTGTTGCTGATTCATTACCTAGTGAAGTACAAAGGGATGAACGGAAAAGTAGTTACCGCTTTCTCTTGTTCTGTTAAAGTCGCTAAAATGTGTACGCACTATGGTTTAGAGCATGAAACGGTGAAAATTGGTTTCAAGCACATAGCAGGCATCATGGTGAAGGAAGATGTGTTGTTAGGAGGAGAGGAGTCTGGAGGAATTGCTATAAAAGGACATATACCTGAGCGCGATGGTATTTGGATGGGCTTAGTAATTTGGGAATACATGGCAAAGACTGGAAAAAGTTTAGATGACTTGATTCAAGAAGTGTATGATATTGTTGGTGAATTTGCTTTTGAACGTATCGATTTATTTCTAGAAGAAGACAAAAAACTCAGCATAGTTGAGAATTGTAAAAAAGATGCTTATAGCCAATTTGGAGATTTATCTATAGAGCGAATAGAAACAACAGATGGTTTTAAATATTTCTTTGCCAAAGATAGTTGGGTAATGATTCGTCCATCAGGAACTGAGCCTGTTTTAAGAACATATGCAGAAGCGCCAACTCAAGCTCAAGCCTTTGATCTTTTAAAGAAAGTTCACGACACTTTATTAAACTAAATGAGGAATATACTTCTACTTTTCTTCTCTCTTTTATTTATAAAAAATTCAAAAGCACAATCTGATTCACTTTCTTTAAATAAGTTAGTTCTTTCAGGAACAGCTATCTATACTTCAAGCATGTATGGTGCATATCATCTATGGTACAAAGATGTAGATAAAACTAATTTTCATTGGCATAATGATAATGCTGTATGGATGCAAATGGATAAAGTTGGACATTCATATTCTACATATCATATTTCATTGTTTCTTTCAGACAATCTAAAATATCATTCAAAAGATTATGCTCTATTTTCTTCTTTGTATGCATTATTATTAATGAACACAATAGAGGTCTATGATGGTCATTTTGATGGTTGGGGTGCTTCGTGGGGAGATTTAATAGCTAATGCTAGCGGAGCATCATTGTTTTATATTCAGGAAAGGCTATGGAATGAGCAAAGAATAATGTTTAAGTTCAATTTTATACCATCAAGTATTGCTCAGTATAATCTGAGTCAATTAGGAGAATCTTTTTTTAAACAATTATTAAAGGATTATAATGCTCAAACATATTGGTTGAGTTTTAATCCAGTAAGTTTTTCAGAGTTAAATATCCCTCAATGGCTAAATGTAGCTGTGGGATATGGTGCTAATGGCATGACAGGAGCAAGGCATAATATTCCTACATACTTACCGACTGATTTCAACAGAGATAGAGAGTTTTACATCTCACTAGACGTAGACATGCGCAGAATAAATACGAGAAGCAAGCGCTTTAACAAGATTTTAAAGGCATTGAGTTTTATAAAAATACCAGCACCTACTGTAATATATACGAAAACCAATGGCTTAAAATTTATTCCAATTTATTATGGGCAATAAACTAGATATAGATGTTATAGTTTCATTTAAAGATGAAGTCGGAAAAGGAAAAGTTCTTAAGATGATTAACAATCACCAAGTCTTGATTTTAAGAGATGATGGTTTTGAAGAGATTTACGCAATTAATGATCTAATCATTCTTTCTGAAGAAACTTCTATGGAGTCAGCATATAAACATATTCCAACATGCAATAAAGAATACACACTCTCAAATAAAACTTCCAAAAGGCATAAAAAGAATAATGGAATTATATGGGAAGTAGATTTACATATTGAACATCTGGTTGATAATCATAGAAATTTAAGTAACTATGAAATTGTTCAATTACAAATTCGCCACTGCGAGTTTACTATAGAAAAAGCAATAAAAAATAATGTTAGTAAACTTGTTGTTATTCATGGGAAAGGAGAGGGGGTGTTAAAAGAGGAGGTAAGAGTGTTGTTGAAAAAATACAAGGTAGTTGCTAAAGATGCAGATTTTCGAATTTATGGTTTAGGAGCTACAGAAGTCCTGTTTTATTAGTCTTTTTGATTTTCTCTTTTTATAATTTCTGCAATCTTATCAACAGGGATAGATCCTTTAATTGCATTTACAAGAATCTTTTTTTCTTTGTCAAGAATATACGTTTTTGGGGTAGCATTAATATCGTAAAGGGTTCTAAACCAATAAGTAACCTCTTTGTCTTCTCCTAAATGCGGGTCACAAACATGAACCCAATCAAATAACTCTTGCTCATTGATATACTCTTTCCATTTCTCAATATCAATTTCTGTACAGATCGCATAAACAGCTACATTAATTCCATCTTTTTTAAGTAAGTCGTACTGTTCTTTAATTTTTGGCATCTCTTTTTTACAATGTCCACAATCTGGATCCCAAAATAAAAGCAAAGTAAAATCACTATTTGTATTATGTAAAGAATGTCTTCTTCCTAAGGTGTCTTTAAGGATGACTTCAGGAGCTACCTGTCCTACCATTAATGGCTTAATAGTTTCTGCTCTATCTGTAATTTTAAACATTTGTGCTTCATCAATCCACCAAGTTTGATTTGTCATGTAGTATTTTTCAACCATGTCCACGAAAACTTTTTCCATACCCATGATTTTTGATCTTTCATATTTAGATGTGATACTAGAAACTACATATTTAAAAACATTATCATTCACTCTAGACTTCTCAACTAAAAAATCAATAGATGAAATGATAGAGTCAGGATGTTTAACGGTTAAATTTTCTAAATATGTATTGATTTTATTTTGAAAAATAGGTGTTCTCAACATTCTAGAATCGCTAAAATCAATATTGTCAAAAAAATGTTTTTTATAATACTTAAATTGAAAAGTACTATCAATTTTACCATTAGACAACAGCGGTGCTTCTGGAACTTGAATTTCTGTTGAAGCGCTAATTACCTTACTTACAAATGCATTAGGGTGTTTTTTAGTAAATGATTTACGATAATCAGCCACTTCTTCGTTAATAGCGAATATAATACCCTCTATGCCTATTTTATCTTTTTCGTCAGCAGCATCTAATAGCTTTTGCTGTTCTTGTAAATCTGCTCCTTTTTCACTAACAAATTTTAAATACTCATAAAAAAGAGTGTTTTCATTCGAGTTGTTAAAACTCATTTCGCTGATAAGATTGTTAATATCTGTTGAAAGTGAAAATATTTGTTCTGAAACAAGTAATTCAAAATAATTACCATCTGGGAAGACTATCATATAAATACCACCATCCAATTCCTCATCACCACTAAAGATAAATTGTCCTTTTGAATCGATAAAAGCAGTGTCTCTTGCAAACTGCTTGTCACTATAGTAATATGCTAAAATACATGTAGTGTCTGCTATGCCACTAATAGTTCCTTTAATCTGGTGTCCTGATTGTGCTTGAGCTAAAATGTTAGCAAACATTAGAATCGCGATAAATAATCCTCTTTTCATTCTGATTTATTAAATAAGGGTCACAAAAATATAAACTGATAACGAAATATACTAATGGCTATTTTATTGCTTTCTTTTTTGTTTTAAAATAGCCATCTAAAAATACCGTTAAAATAATAACACTGCCTCCAATATAAAAGGAAAATTTCATTTCTTCACTTTCTCCAAATAATATCAAGGCCAGTACAATACTATATATAGGCTCTAAATTTACAGCCATAATAACTGAATATGGAGAAAGTGTTTTCATTACCTCTACACTAACTACAAAAGCAAAAGCGGTGCACACAATNNCGAGAGCCAATAAGTAAATAGTGTCTTGNTGAGATATAGANAAATCACTGAAGGAAGTGTTTGTGAAAANTCCAANATANAGNCTTATTGCTAACCAGCCTCCAAGCATTTCTATAAGTGTAATTTTTGAAGCTTCTACTTTGTTTATATATAATGCGTTGAAAATTGTNAAAAGAGTTCCTAAAAAAGCGGCTATTACTCCATACACATATCCCCAGAAATAGCTTACATCTGCTTGTAAAGCAAATGCTAAAGCAGCTATTACAACAATTCCAAACACAAGTTCGTATGCGCTTATCTTTCGTTTAAACACGAAAGGTTCTATAAGTGCTGAGAATAGGCAAGAAGTAGCCAAACAAACAACGGCTACAGATACATTTGACACTTTGATACTTTCAAAGAAGAACAACCAATGAGCTGCTACAATAGCACCAACACCAAGTAATTTCCAAATGTACCCTTTCTGAATTTTAAACAATCCTTTTTGAAGTAGTAAATAAAGCCCAAGAGCAACAAAAGCTATCAGCATCCTATACCAAACCAATATGGTAGAACTAGCTTCTATCAGTTTTCCAAGAATTCCTGTTAAACCCAAAATGATAACAATTAAATGCATCACCAATAAGCTATTTCGCTGTGTCCAACTATTCATTATTTTTTTACTTTTAGCCAAGCAAATGAAATTCATTGTTTTCTAATAAACAAGTTATAACTGATGATAAGTATTGTTTCTCCAGCAAAGTCGCTAAATTTTGTTAATTCTTGTAGTGTAAAAATGCATTCCCAATGTGCTTTTTTAAAGGATAGTCAGTTATTGGTAAACGACCTCAAAAAGCACAGTCCAAAACAAATCTCTGATTTAATGAAGATTAGTGATAAACTAGGGGCGTTAAATGCTGATAGATACAATAACTGGTCATTACCGTTTAACGAAAGTAATGCCAAGCAAGCAGTTTTTGCTTTTCAAGGGGATGTTTATCAAGGATTAAAAATAGATTCTTTTTCTCAAGATGACTTATGTTATGCTCAAGACCATTTTAGGATTTTATCTGGTCTATATGGGTTGCTAAAACCGCTAGACCTTATTCAAGCTTATCGTTTAGAAATGGGTACTTCTTTTCAGAATAAAAGAGGGAAGAATCTATATGAGTTTTGGAATACTAGTATTACCGAACAGCTTAATAAAGAGTTAGTCCTAAGCAAAAGTCAGTATTTGTTAAATCTCGCTTCTAACGAATACTACAAAGTAATTAAGCCAAAGTTACTAAATACTACTGTCATAACGCCTGTTTTTAAAGATTGGAAAAATGGACAGTATAAAATCATCAGTTTTTTTGCTAAAAAAGCTAGAGGAATGATGGCTGCCTATCAATTGAAAAACAAAATAAATAATCCTGAAGACTTAAAGGGTTTTGATACGGCAGGGTACACCTTCAATGATGATATGTCTAAAGGTAATCAATTAGTGTTTACTAGAAAGTAAGCTTAATGCATGTTTTAGTAGAGCCATTAAGCCAATTATGGTGGGGAGGGTTGCTTTCTAGTTCAATAGTGATATTATTATTGCTATAATTGTTTAAAACCATTACATGCGTATCAACTTCCTTTTATGAAGACGCTTTCGGTGATGCTTGTTTTTTCTTGGATTTATGGTGCATTACAATGCATTATTCATTACAGAGAGTTGGAGCGTACGATACAATTTACCACTTCACTTATGTAGAATATCTATTATTATAGGGATGTTTGCCTTATGGAAACCTAAGCAATGGATGTACGAGTGGCTTTTGTTTTTATCCATTCCATCAGGAATCCATTCTATATTAACTCCAGAATTTACGCAAGGGATATCAACTTATCTCGTCTTTGACTGCTATTTTGTACATGCAGCACTTATTTTATACCACTTTTTTTAACTTTTAACAGAGATATGCTTCCAAGGAGAGATGCTTGGAGAAGATCCCTTTTATATGTGCAAATACCCTTAGTAATCATTTTCCCACTTAATTTCTATTTAGGGTCTAACTATATGTATTTGGCCGAAAAACCAATGGTTGATAACCCTTTTTTAATTGGCGAATGGCCTTGGTAAATTATTGGCTTAGAACTTGTTTTAATACTTCACATCGCTATTATTTATCTTCCATTTACTCTTAAAAATCGTTTTTCATTAGAAAAAGAACAGTAATTCTTTATTAATTAGTCTTTTTTCAAATTGTTAAAAACAATTTACTAGAGAAGCTCTTGATAAGATTTTTTCTCATCATTATAGCATATGAATTCCGTATTTACACTTACTTCTTTTTAAATATCTAAACATCTGTTTTTCAATTTGTTATGAACAGATTTAAAAAGTTCTTATCTAGCATATAAAACTCACATTTAAGCCACTAGATAGAGATACTTATTAAACCATAATTTCTGTTAATAACTTAGGAAGATGGATAAATTCAAACTCTTCTCTAGAAAAAAAGTGTTTTTACTATTGATTATTTCTTTTTTTTTATAACTTCACCACTCGAAATGTAAAAACAAGTTTATTAACCATTTTAAAATCAAAAACTATTATGGCATTTTCACACACTAACAGCAAAGGGCAGACTTACTACCTTAACTCTAAGGACGTAACTTTAAAGTCTACTGGCCGTGTACAAACTATCTACTTTTTCTCAAAAGACAAGCGTAGTACAGCTTTAGACTCTGTACCAGCTGGTAAAAAAGTAGTAGAGAACGAAAGAACTGGATTACCCTTCTTAAAGAAAGCTTAATCAGTTTAAAAGCTATAGGAAAGCCTCTTCTTTCGAAGAGGCTTTTTTTATGCCTGATCATTTCTGAGAAATAAACAGAAGGGGAGATAAAAAAGAGTAAATTTGCACGCTCAAATAAACACCTTGTTTAAAATGAAAAGTTTCTCAGAATTAGGCCTTTCCGAATCATTGATGCGTGTATTGCCTGAGATGGGTTTTGAAAAACCGTCTCCTATACAAGAACAGGCTATTCCTTTATTGAAGGAAAAAGCACAAGATTTTATCGGATTAGCGCAAACAGGTACGGGAAAAACAGCAGCTTTTGGACTTCCACTGCTGGATTGGATTAACCCTGACCAGAAAGAAACACAAGCATTGGTGTTGGCGCCAACTAGAGAGTTGGGACAGCAAATCGCTAGTCAATTAGCATTGTTTGCAAAATACCTTCCAAATATTCAAACACAAGCTGTATACGGTGGAGCTTCAATTGTAGTGCAGATAAAAGAAATCAAGAGAAGAACTCCACAAATCGTTATAGCTACACCAGGGAGACTCTTAGATTTAATGCGTAGAAAAACACTGAATTTAAGTGCAGTCAAATTTGTAGTTTTAGATGAAGCTGATGAAATGCTAAACATGGGTTTCAAGGATGATTTAGATGACATTCTATCTTATACCGGAGACAATAAAAACACATGGTTGTTCTCGGCAACTATGCCTAAAGAGATTAGGTCTATCGTTAAAAATTACATGCATAAGCCAGTAGAAGTGAAGGTTTCTACAGGAAATCAGGTAAATGAAAATATTGAACACCAATTTGCATTAGTCAACTCAACTAATAAGTTTGAGGGTTTGAAAAGGATTTTAGACTCTGAAGAGGGTTTTAGAGGGGTTATTTTTTGCAGAACGAGGGCTGCTACGCAACAATTAGCAGATAACTTAAAGAAAAGTGGCTTTCAGGCAGAAGCCTTGCACGGAGAGATGTCGCAAGCACAAAGAGATCGAGTAATGAAGCGCTTTAAAGAGCATACCCTAAAATTATTAGTAGCTACAGATGTAGCTGCCAGAGGTATTGATGTCAATGATTTAACACATGTTATTCATTATTCTTTACCAGATGATGATGCTTATTACACCCATAGAAGTGGTCGAACGGCAAGAGCTGGTAAAAAAGGTATTTCCTTATCTATTTTAACAAATAGAGACATGCGTAAATTCGATGCCTTAGAAAAACGCTTAAAGCTGAAAATGACAAAAATTAGCATCCCTTCAGCAAAGGATATCGCCTCTAAAAGACTATATACTTGGGCAGAAAATATTTTAAACACACCGACTGCCAAAGATGTTGATGGGAAAATCTTAACAGATGTGCAGATGCTGTTGGGTAGTTTGAGTTATGAAGAACTCGTTGAAAAACTAGTTTCTATTGAACTAAATGCGTTGAACTATAGCAAATCCAGTAATGACTTGAATGCTAATGGAAAGTCTGAGAGAAAATCATCAGGAAAGAAGAGAGAAAGAGGAAATCGAGACCATAAAGACAAAGGAAAAAAAGCAGATAAAAAAATCGACTTTAAAGGTGATAGATTCTTCATTAATGTAGGTAAGATGGACGATGTGACTAAGCGTGATTTAGTCGAATTTATTGCTGATACAGCACGCATTAAAAAGAGTGATGTTGGCACAGTAGAAATTCAAAAAAACTGCTCTTTTTTCGAGGTAAATAAAAAATACTCGAAAAAAATAGCTAACAGCTTTAAAGGTATTTATGTAGACGGAAGAGAGCTTCGAGTTAACAGAGATTCCTAATCCCACTTTAAACATACTTATATGCAATCAATCAGAAACATTGCAATTGTTGCCCATGTTGACCATGGCAAAACAACACTAGTAGATAAGCTTATTTATATTTGTGAAACATTAGATCCTATAAGGAAACTAAAGAACTGATTTTAGATAACAATGATTTAAAGGTCAATATTATTAAAGAAAAGAAGCTAACAGACGTGCGTTCGGCTGGAGCAGATGGAGCAGCTAAAATTGCCCAAAAAATCATCTTGTCTTTAGAAGAATCTATGGAGTACATCAAAGATGATGAATACTTGGAAGTAACGCCTCAAAGTTTGAGGATGCGCAAAATCTAACAGCATTTTTACAATTGAAAGCAAACGCTCTCTATTTGTTTTTATAGCTTTACCAACAATGAAAAGAATAGCAGTAATAGGAGGGGGAGCAGCTGGTTTTATGGCTGCTATTACAGCAAAAGAGCATGAGACGAAAGCTACTGTTGTTATTCTAGAAAAAAGCGATAAAACCTTATCTAAGGTGAAAATTTCAGGTGGTGGGAGGTGTAATGTAACCAATGCCTGCTTTAGCATATCTGACCTTTGTAAAAACTATCCAAGAGGGGGGAGGGAACTTAAAAAATCATTTGGACATTTTTATACTAAAGATACGATTGAATGGTTTGAAAAAAAAGACGTAGAGCTACACACAGAAAAGGATAACAGAATGTTTCCCATTTCTAATCAATCTCAAACAATTATTGATTGTTTACAATCAGAAATTAAACGGTTAGGAATAAGATTGTCACTTAAAAGTCCGGTTAGTAAAATTACAATCGAAAATAATGAGTTTACACTAGCAGTAAATCAAGAATCGCTCTCATTTGACAAACTTATTATCGCTTGTGGTGGAAGTCCAAAAATAAGTGGTTTAAAATGGTTACAAGAGTTGGGTTATGTTGTTGCAGATCCTGTTCCTTCTTTATTCACTTTCAACATGCCAACAGAATCGATTAAAGAATTGATGGGTGTTGTAGCGCCAAATGTATCCGTTAAAACACAAGGGAATAAACAAAAACAAAACGGTCCTTTGCTAATAACACATTGGGGTATGAGTGGACCTGCTATTCTCAAAACATCCGCTTTTGAGGCAAGAACCTTGGCTCATCTTAATTATCAGTTTAAAGTTCAAGTAAATTGGTCAGATTTAAGCGAGCAGGATTATTTAGAAACAATAGGGGAGCAAGGCGATAAAAAAATAGCTAAAAACCCATTTAACTTACCTAGTAGACTATGGTTGTTTTTATTAAAAAAAGTAGATATTAACTCGGAAAGCACTTGGAGCCAATTGGGTAAAAAGAATAAAAACCGTTTACTAAATGTGTTGATGAACGATGTGTACGAAGTAAGTGGAAAAACTACTTTCAAAGAGGAGTTTGTGACTTGTGGTGGTGTATCTTTGTCAAACATCAACATGCAAACGATGGAAAGTAAACTACATGCAGGCATCTATTTTGCAGGCGAAATACTAGATATTGACGGTGTAACTGGGGGGTTTAATTTTCAGGCAGCTTGGACCACCGGTTTTTTAGCAGGTAAAAACAGTGCTTCATGAATTATTTATCGGTAGAAAATTTAGCTAAAAACTACGGAGAACGCATTCTTTTTGAAGGGCTTACTTTTGGATTGTCTCAAGGAGATAAAATGGCTTTAATTGCCAATAATGGAACAGGGAAATCTAGCTTGTTGAAAATCATTGCAGGAACTGATATTGCGGATGACGGAAGCGTTACCATTCGTAGTGGAATTAAAATTGGCTATCTAGCTCAGGAACCTGATTTTATCCAATCCTTAAGTATAGAACAGCTTATCAATACTGCTCATACAGATGTTATGAAATTGATTCATGAATATGAGACTGCATTAGCAGAGCAATCAGAAAACTTCAATGAGCAGCAAACACAAAAAAGGTTAGAGGAGCTTTCTGCTCAAATGGATGAAGCTAATGCGTGGGATTACGAGCGAAAGATGAAACAAATCCTTTCCAAGTTCAATATTCAAGATTTAAGTCAAAAAGTAGGAGATTTGTCTGGGGGACAGCAAAAGCGACTTTCTTTAGCAATGTTGTTGTTAGATAAACCAGAATTACTTTTGTTAGATGAGCCAACCAATCACTTAGATATAGATATGATTGAGTGGCTAGAAAAGTATTTACAGCAGCAAAAAATCACTTTACTAATGGTAACACACGATCGATATTTTCTAGATAGGGTGTGTAATCATATCATAGAATTAGAAGGAGGAAAGCTGTATCATCACAGAGGGAATTACGCTTACTTTTTAGAGAAAAGAGCAGAAAGAGAAGCTGCTTTTGATGTAGAAATTTCTAAGGCAGGAAAACTATTGAAAAAAGAAGTAGAATGGATGAGAAGAAGTCCAAAGGCAAGGACTACGAAGTCTAAATCTAGAATCAGCAGCTTTTATAAAATCAAAGAAAAAGCACATAGCAAAAAGGTAAAACAAGAAATTCAGCTGGAAGTAAAAATGAGCCGAATCGGCGGAAAAATACTAGAGATGAAGAAAGTTTACAAAAGCTATGGAGATTTAGAGATATTAAAGGGATTTGACTACACCTTTAAAAAAGGTGAACGCATCGGAATTATTGGAAAAAACGGTGTTGGGAAAAGTACATTTCTAAATATCATTACACAAAAAGAAACTGCTGATAGCGGGAAAATAAATACTGGAGAGACTATTGTTTATGGTTATTTATCGCAACAAGTAATACAGCTTAAAGAGGATAAACGTGTCATTGAGGTTTTAAAAGACATAGCCGATGTGATTGTAATGGCTGATGGTAGAAAAGTAAGTGCTTCACAGCTTTTACAGCATTTTATGTTTACGCCAGATATGCAATACACTTATGTGTCGAAATTAAGTGGTGGTGAGCGTAGAAGACTATATTTGCTAACGGTCTTGATGAAGAATCCCAACTTCTTAATACTAGATGAGCCAACCAACGATTTAGATTTGTTAACCCTAAACAAGCTAGAGGAATTTCTATTGCAATTCAAGGGTTGTTTAATACTGGTTTCTCACGATAGATACTTCATGGATAAGCTTACGGATCATTTATTTGTTTTTAAAGGAAATGGAATTATAAAGGATGAATATTGCCGTTACTCAGACTACAGAGCTAAGTTATCTACTAGTAAAAAGGGCGATAACAAAGAGTCATTAGAAGAATCTCAGCGGAAAAATAAACTATCATTTCAGCATCGTAAAGAGCATAAAAATTTAGAGAAACAAATTGAAAAATTAGAAGTTGAAAAACTGAGAATAGAAAATATTTTCAAAGATTCTAACTTAGATTATCAAGATATGCTTGAAAAAAGTAAACAGCTAGAAAAAATAAATAAACAGCTAGATGAAAAGTTAATAAAGTGGATGGAATTTGATGATTTAAACTCATAGAAATAAAAAAAGCCCATCGTAGATGAGCTTTCTTTAAAAAAGTTATTCAGGTATTACACAACTTTAACATTAACTGCATTTAATCCTTTTTTACCTTCTTT
>PAYR01000010.1 GCA_002715345.1 Flavobacteriales bacterium
CTATATTGATAAGGACTAACACCGTTAGTAATAAAAAAAGAAATCTCACCGTCTAAAGCATCAGGACAACTAACCTCATCAGATAAAACAAAATAATCAGAAGCTTCATTAAAAAAGATAGATAAAAATGAAGTATCATCAGGACAAGCGTTTTGTCCCTCAATCACATATGTATAATCACCAATGTCATTAACAGATGGATAAAAAATATCAGAAACTATACTTCCAAATGGTCCAATCCAATATCCACCGTTTTCAGGATTTTGTTCTAAATATGTTATTAACTCAAAAGGATTATCTTCATAGCATATTAATCTATATCCGTCATTTCCTGCATATGGCAAAGAATCAATAAATAAATTTACAAAAGCAGAATCAGTACAGTTATCAGATATACCTTCAAGCTCATATACATAAGTATCAGAATTTTGGACATCAACATCAAGCAATGGACTGATTATTTGTCCTGAACCATCATACCATGTACCCAATTGACTCACATCGTCAGATAAATAATTATATAAAATAATCTCCTCTAAATTATCACATTCATAAACAAGAGTGTCATTACCTGAATTTTGAGGTGCTTCACCAAATATTACTAAAGAATCTACATTAGGAATAATATCCCCACTACATAAATCTACAGACCAAGTATAAAATATAGTAGTATCATAGACTGCTGTAGCTTCTATTTCTGTTAAATTAGTAATAAAGTTATCAAATTGATCGTACCATAATACACCCCCCGCATTTAAAGGATTAAAATCTATCTGATTAATAACATAATCATCGGCACCATTTGGAGTAAATTCCCAACCTTCATCATATGCTTCCCATTGTATTGGAAAGTTTCTTGGTTGAAGTAAAACGGGGTCATCAACAATGTGTGAAAATGTACTATTAACACTGACAAGGCCTTGGATAGCATTACCACCATTCCAATTTGTACACAATGGCTTATCTTTTATGTGCATTTCAATTTTATTTGAACTTTCAAATAACATGATTTGTTGGTTTGCAATTAAATCATTGCACGCATACATAGGTATTTCACAAAATATTATGTAAAAAATTCTGTTGGGAGCTATTCCTAAAGTTCCGTAGACGATATTACCTGCAACACCAGGATCGATATCATGCCAAGGTGCCATAATAGCATTCTCAGGTTCATTTCCTGGATTAGGAATTGGAGCTAAAATTGGATAAACAGCATACTGATTAGCTACTCCTAAATTGAAAGTGATGTAACCATTTGCAGAAATTACAAATTGATTATATATATCTCCATAAAACTCAAAATCAAAAGGTAAATCTATTACCCCTGAGTGTATGTCATCTGTATTAATTAATGATGGCTCAACAACAGCACCTGAAGCTCCAATTGTTATCGATTCTCCAAGGCAAAGTGTAGTATCACTTTGATATATATATTGCGCTTTTACATTAAAAAATGTGAAAACTGCTATGAGTAAAATAAAATTTCTCATATAAACTAGTATAAAGTTTAGTTTCTTTTATCTATAAACAGTAACCGAACCTTTTTCCGAATATAAACTTCCATCATGCCCGACTGCTTCTAGCACATAAAAATAAGTCCCTTCAGGAACATCTTGTCCGTTAAGCGAAACTCCATCCCACTTATGTGATGGATGTGTCATCTCATAAATCTTATCTCCCCACCTATTATAAATTGCAGCATTTAATGAAGACATTCCATATGTCTCAAATGAGAAATAATCATTCACCCCATCATTATTAGGTGTAAATACATTAAATTCATTTAAACCTTGTACGGTTATTACAACATTTGAAGTATCCCAACAACCATTAGAGTTTTCAGCAAAAATACTTACCTCATATTCTCCTGAATCATTAAACACATAATAGGCATTATCACCAACTTCATTAAACTGAGGATTTGGCATACCATCAATCCACCAGTCAATATTATCAGCTCCAGTAGAAGTATTAACAAAAGCAACATACAATGGTGCTGATGATGGAATCGTGTAATCATGAGTCATATCAGCAATTACAGGTGCAGGAGCGAATACTTGAGAAACGTTCGTCTCTTGACAACCATTTGCATCTGTTACTGTCACGCTATACTGCCCTTCTTCAATATAATTTAAATCTTCCGAATTTTCATTCAGAGATGCTCCTGAGTTTGAATTCCCAGTCCAATCATAAACATAAGGGGTTGTCCCACCTGAAACTGTTAAATCAATAAATCCTGATTCTTCTTCCGCACAAATAGCATCAGTAACATTAACATTTAATGTTATTGGAGCATTAGGCTCTGTAATCAATAAGTTAGTTGTATTAACACATCCATTAGCATCGGTGGCAGTTACTACATAATTCCCTGCTGTCAATCCTGTTTCAGAAGGATTCACACTATAATTAGGTGAACCCCCTTCTATATTTGCCAAATAACCACCATCTGAGCCACCATTACAACTTACATTTTGAACACTGCCAGACACAACCTCTACAGTTAATAAAACAGGTTGTGCTAAAACAACTTCAATCACTTCAGATTCACACCCATTAATATCATTTACCACTAACCCATAAGTTCCAGGTTGCAGATTACTTATATCTGGACTTGCATTTGAATAACCATTATCTCCACTCCATAAATATGTATAAGGCGCTGTACCTCCAATAGTAGAAGATGATGTATTGATAGATCCTAATTGAGCTGCAGTAGCTATTGAAGAATGACAGTCAGGCTGGCTTACAACTGGTGTTGCTGATACGGGAGCAAGATTATCAATAACAACTTCATATACAGAGTCACAACCTAATCCGTCTATAATTAAAATAGAATAATTTCCTGCAGCAACATTTTCTATATCAATATGTAACCCACCATTATCATTCACAATTCCCTCAGCATTATATGAAGACACCGACCAAGTATGATTATAATCTTCAAATTGTACTGAATTATGAAACGGTGTTCCTCCATCAATTATTAACTCTATAACACCAGCACTCTCATCAAAACAAGCGTTTATACTATTATCTATGATATTAAATGTAGGATTTTGGGTTAATGTTATTGTTTGCGAATTAATTGGACACAAGCCTTGGTATGTTGCCTGAACAATAAAATCACCTTCAGATAATGAGTTTGTGATTGCTCCTTGATCTAACAAATCTGTATTTCCTGACTCATACCACTCATAATCAAATTCACTATTTGGATTTAAAACCTCTGCGTGCCCATCTGAATCTCCATAACAATCAATTACATCTGTTAAAACTTGTGGCTCTTCATTAATTGAAACAAGAACTTCTATTCCGGACTCTATTTCGAATTGAGCTTGCTCTGTGCTTCCAAAATTCAATGTTCCCACACAGCCATAATCATCAATTACTTCAACCTCCCACCAATCAGCATACAAGTTATTTATTATAAACTGAGAAGCAGTAGTGACGCTAGTTCCGATAGAATTTGGAACAGGAGTAATATCATACCATTCAATATTGTATGTAGCTGGTTCAAACCCTCCAGTTATATTTATTGTTGCTTCTCCATCAGATGCTGGAGCAATTGCGGTATAACAGGTTTGATCAATTACATCAACTGTAAACTTAATTTCATCTGGGTGATGAATAGTTAACGTATCTATAACTTGGCAACCTCTTTCATCTTCAACTATAACCGAATATTCACCGGCTTGTAAATCTGAAATTGTTTGGTTTTCAATTGGACCAAACAAATCTCCTGCATATGTAGTTCCTACCCATGTATAAGTGTATCCACAGCCATCAGGAACTCCACAACCACCAAAACCATAGGCGGAAGCTATTGCATTATTATCAGCATAACAATAATTGATTTCATCTATTGTCGTTCCAGAATACATTGTTGGACCTAAAGGAATGTGTACATCTAAAGATGAAGAACAATCATTAACATCCACTACAACTACATTATAATCCCCAGCCTCTTGATTAGAAATTGAACTTATATTACTAATATATTCATCTGTCTGCCCATTAATCCAAGTAAAAGTATAATTACCATTTACATCCGACACACCTCCAGAGGCTATAACAGAAGCATAACCTGTATTCAATCCTGGGTCTAAACCAATACAATATGCAGATAATGTATCATTTTGAAGTAACTCTAAAGGGCATGGTTCAAAAAGGTATTCTTCATCTGTTGCTATACAACCATTTGCATCTGTTATTGTTAATAAATAAGGATCTGAATAGTCTTCATAATTAGGGTTAGCTGTTAAATCATCACACCCTACAGAAGGAGGCACATTATCGAGTGATGGTGTGTCATAATCTGATAAGAATGGGAAATTAGGATGATACCAATGGTAAGAATATGGAGTAGTTCCTCCCAACACAATAGCATCTAATTCACCCGAATCTTCACCATAACATTCTACATCATCTGTTTCTAGATGAACAATAATTTGTGTCGGCTGAAAAATTTGTGCAGTATCAATATAAGCACAACCTAAACTATCTTTAATAATAACAAAATATTCTCCTTGTGTTAAGTTAGAATATGTTTGAGTGGTATCTCCACTCCAAACATAAGTATAAGGAGCTATACCTCCAGAAGCAAATGCTGTTACCGAACCATCTGAACCTCCATAACAATCTACTGAGTCAACCACAAAATAATTGGAAATTGGTTCATTATCAGTGATTGTAATTAAATCTGAAGCTACACAACCTAAACTATCGGTTACAGAAACCATATATACACCTGCACAAATATCAGAAAGAGTATCGTTATTAACGTTTAGGTTCACTACAGGATTACCCAATTCATCCATCCAAAAATACTCATAAGGATCGCTACTATTCCATGCTGTTCCTCCTATGGATTGCACCCTTAGAACTCCTGTACAATCGCCAAAGCAATTTATACCAACCCCATTATATCCTCCCACGACAGAAGTAATCAAACTAAGCTCTAACGGCTCAAATAATTCAACTTCTATAGTGTCTGTACACAATCTTGTAGGATCTGCATCTTGAGTGATTAATGTATAAGTTCCTGCTGAAAGATTATTGAAAAGAGGATCTGAAAGCCATGTATTGCCATTGTCTATAGAATATTGATATACTCCTGTTCCACCGGAAGGATAAAGCATTATTTCGCCATCAGAATCTTCAAAACAATTTAGATTTACAACATTTGTTGAGTCAATAAATATTTCGATAGACTCTAAAGTAGATGGAAACTCAAAGTCTGTACAAATACCATCACTTACAACCACATGAAATTCTTGTCCATTAGCGATAACATCTTCAAAAACACCTCCATTTTCTATATAATTTTCACCTCCATCAATTGAGTATTGTATTGGATTTATAGTTGAGGTGTTTGCTGAAATATTTATCTCGGCACTACCATCACATTCTAAGTTTACAGAAGTTGAAGTAAGAACGACACTAGAAGGTTCTTCTAACATTATAATTTGAGAACCTGTACAACCCACCGCGTCTTCTGCAATTACTTCATATATGCCGGGCTCTAAATTATTAAATGTATTACCCGCATTTAAAAATTGTTCAGATTCATTAGGAAAAGTCTGCAACAAGGTATAGTTATATTCTTGAGCAGGGGGGGCAAAAGGAGTCCCTCCGGTAACCGAATTAATTTGAATATTTCCATCATCAGCATCACAGGCTGAAGCATTATTATATGTTATCCCTAAAGGAAATTCAATGGCTGGTTGCTGAGTAACTTCAATTTGATCAAAGGCAGAACAGAACTCAACACCATTAACAATTGAATCAATAAATAATGAATAAATTCCAGGCTCAGTTATGCTTATTGAAGAATTATTGCCAATGACATCTCCTGTTAATTCATTAGCCCAAATATAATTTGAATAACTTCCAGCACTAAAAAGATTTAAAGTGTCTTCTGCTGAACACAATACCACATCATCTCCTAGATCAATAAAACAATTTTGCAATCCTACTATTTCAAACTGATCAACTGCAAATCCAACACCTTGAGAAGTTAAATTTCCTCCTAAGTTGTTATTAAAAGAAAACATGAATCTTAAATTTGGATTATTCAAAAACAAAGGATTTGTAATTGTAATTTCTGTCCATGAAGAAGAGTTAAATGGTCCAGCAATTTGTTGCCAAAAAGGAAAAGGGCCACCAAGATCGTTGTAAAAGTAAAGATAACCTCCACCATTAACTAAGGGCATAGTAGGGTCGGTATCTCCTCCTAGCCACCAAAAAGAAACCTCGACTGCATCATACCCCATAGTTGAAACACCAACTGTTTGCTCAGCAGTAATTATCTCTGGAAAAAATTCACCCACGTCAAATAAATCTATGTAATTACAATTATTTACACCTACATCATCAGCTAAATTAGCTAATGTATGCAAGTAATTGCTTTCGGGAAAATTAGTAATATCTATTGGTTGAGCATCTGTATCAAGCATTGTAATTGGAATAGGTAGAAGAGGATTATTAATTACTCCTCCATTAAACTGATTATTTATTTCAAACCTATTATATACTCCAACTCCATTACTTCCAACATCGAAATTAACTGTATTTAAATTCCAATCAACAGAACCAAGATCTTCAAAATCTTGAGAATAAATCAATATTTGACCATTTACTGAAAAATGGCCCAATAAGAAAATTAGGACCAAACCTTTGAAAATATTATTCATCATATTTGACTTTGTCATTATGCAGTTTTTCTAAAATCAATCTCCATTATTTTAGGAGAACACTCTTTTCAGCCTCTAATGAAGCCCTATCTTGGCAAAGATAACATTATATCTCATTCCAATTAACCACTGAAAACAAGGCATTAACAGAGTTTTCAACAACCTAATTTACCCCTGAAATGAGAGTTATAACACCTTCTTTCTCATATCTCTGACCATTTTCACCCATAGCTCTCATCGAATAAAAATAAACCCCATCACTCATCACTTTACCATTTATATTTTTTCCATCCCAAGATTTCTCAGAATCCATCCACTCAAACACTTTTTTACCATAACGGTTATAAATTGCTGCACTAAACCAGCTAATAGCATGATTTTCTAAAAATGAAAAAGTATCATTTACCCCATCACCATTTGGCGTAAAAACATCATACATCCCTTCCCAATCATTTAATGATAATTCAAAACCTTGAGCATGAATTACTAATGAAGAAAAATCTTCGCAATCAGATTTATCATCAACAACTATCAAACCAATTTCATACTCCCCCACTTCCTCAAACTCATGAGAAGGAGAAAAATCAAAATACTCTCCTACGCCTCCAAAATCCCAATAATAATTACCCAAACTACTCAAGTTTACAACCTGAACCTCAAAGGGAACACTTCCTACCAAACTATCAACAACAAAATCAGCATTAACAAATACAGTGTCTCTTACCTTACAAAAATGCTGATCCAATACCTCTAAAACATATTGTTCAGATGCTTGGAAATTCACATATTCTGATTCAGAAAAAACAAACCCTTCATCATTAATCCAAGAATAAGAATAATCCTCAACTCCTCCAAAAACTTCAGAATTCAATCTCAATCCTTCACAATACATATATAACTCTAACGCTGCTGGTTCTTTGATTTTAAACTCAACAGTATCCACACAATAAACAGAAGTTAAAGTATCATAAAGAATTGCTAAATACTGATCCGCAGGAAGATTGTTAATGGTGTTTGAGTTTAATGTCTGCTGTCCATTGTTTAACTTAATTATAAAATCTCCTTGAGAAACTACTTCAAACTGAACCATCCCATCATTACCACCATTACAAGCTACATGTACGGTGTCAATTAACGATAAGTTACATTGGGCTTTCCCAAAAAAAACAGAAAACAACAAACAGATTAAGACTGATAATTTTCTCACCTTTTCTTCTAGTATTTAATTCGCCTAAAATAACCATATTTCGCACATCCCACAAATGTTGAAAACTAGCACATTTTTAAAGTTTATTCACCCTTCAAAAAATCTACATTTGAAACGCAGTTAAAAGTCGTATAAGCAAATATCATTGATGAGTTATTTAGAGGAACTAAACCCAGCACAAAGAGCAGCAGTAGAACAAACAGAAGGACCGATGATGGTTATTGCAGGAGCAGGATCTGGAAAAACACGCGTGCTAACCTATCGGATAGCACACCTCATCAATCAAGGCGTTGACAGCTTCAATATCTTAGCGCTTACCTTTACAAACAAAGCAGCTAAAGAGATGAAAGAGCGTATCAGTCAAATTATTGGTGGGACCGATGCTCACAATCTTTGGATGGGTACTTTTCACTCTGTTTTTTCTAAGATATTACGCTTTGAAGCAAACAAACTAAACTACGTTTCTAATTTTACTATTTACGACACTACAGATGCTAAAAACCTTTTAAAAAGCATTATTAAAGAACTGAATTTAGATAAGGACATTTACAAAGCTAATGTCGTTTACAGCCGTATTAGTCAGTTAAAAAACTCATTAATTTCACCAGCTGGATACGAAAGCAATACAGAATTAAGAATGGATGACGCACAACGAAAACTCAACGAAATGAGTCGTGTGTATCGCACTTACCAAAAGCGCCTTTTCACATCTGGATCAATGGATTTTGACGATTTACTTTTCAACACCTATGCTTTATTACGAGATTTTCCTGACGTACTGAACAAATACCAAAACAAGTTCAAATATATTTTAGTGGATGAGTATCAAGACACCAATCATGTACAATACATGATTGTGAAAATGCTTGCCGCTATGAACGAAAACATTTGTGTTGTAGGTGATGATGCTCAAAGTATTTACGCTTTTAGAGGCGCAAACATTCAAAACATTCTGAATTTCAAGGTTGACTATCCTGATTTTAAAACATTCAAGCTAGAGCAAAATTATCGCTCTACTCAAACNATTGTAGAAGCAGCNAACAGCATCATCAAACACAANAAAAANCAGATTGAGAAAAAANTCTTTACACAAAACAGCAAAGGCGGACCAATTAAGGTAGTGAAAACCATGAGTGATAANGAAGAAGGANACATGGTTGCTCAATCTATTTTTGACATCAGAAGNAATCATCAANCACACTANCAAGAGTTTGCTATTCTTTACAGAACAAATGCACAATCTNGATCATTAGAAGAGGCNCTCAGAAAAAAGAATATTCCNTATAAAATATANGGTGGACTATCTTTTTATCAGCGTAAAGAAATCAAAGATTTATTAGCTTATTTCAGGCTTATCATCAACTCTCAAGATGAAGAAGCTTTAAAACGAATCATCAACTATCCTGCTAGAGGAATTGGTAACACTACATTACAAAAACTCATCATTACAGCAAACAACAATGAGTGCAGCATTTTTGAATGTCTCGAAAATCCCTTGCTTCATTCTCAATTTAGAGTAAATGCTGGGACATTAACCAAGCTGCAAAATTTCACCACTCTCATCAATAGTTTTAAAGCGCAACTTAAGAAAGATATTTACGAGTTGGCGGAAAGCATCGCTAAAACATCCGGACTGTTAGGTGAATTACATAAAGACAAAACACCAGAAGGAGTCAGTCGACACGAAAACATACAAGAACTTTTAAACGCTATTAAAGACTTTTCCGAAAAAGAAAAAAACAGCGAAAATGGCGGAACACTTGAACATTTCATGCAAGATGTAGCTCTTTTAACAGATCAAGATGGGGACAAAAAAGAAGATCGAAATAAAGTAACTTTAATGACAATACACGCTGCTAAAGGACTAGAATTCCCTTATGTATATATAGTTGGTTTAGAAGAAAATCTTTTTCCGTCGCAAATTTCAGTCAATTCCAGAGAAGACTTGGAAGAAGAAAGAAGATTGTTTTATGTAGCCCTTACAAGAGCAGAAAAGTTTGCGCAAATTTCTTACACAACTAGTCGTTTTCGATGGGGACAACTGATTGACTGCGAACCAAGTCGCTTTTTAAAAGAAATTGATGACTCTTACTTGGATTGGCAATTTCAAAAAAGAAAGCCTAGCAGTATGCCAAACAACAAACCTTCTTTCAATTATAAAATAAACGCCAACAAACACTCGTTCACAAAAAGAAGCAACAATGACGGCAAACCAAAATTAAATGTTACATCAAAATTTACACCAAGAAATTTAATAAAAGTGAATACTGTTGCTAACAAAACAGCGTATGGACCAAACAATAGTCATTTATTACAAGCCGGTATGCAAGTAGAACATCTTAAGTTTGGCAAAGGAAAAATACTACAAATTGAAGGTTCTGCAGGTAATAAAAAAGCCATCGTATTTTTTCAATCTGTTGGACAGAAACAACTTTTACTCAAATTTGCCAAATTGAAAATAATCGGTTAATAATTCAACAAAAAATACGTAGCTTTCGGAGCAAGAATTTAAGAATGGAATTAGAATACAACACACAACGAGAAAAACTCATCATTTCGGAATATGGAAGACATATTCAAAAATTGGTGGACCATGCAGCAAACCTAAACGATAGAGTGGAACGACAAAAAATCGCAGAAGGAATCATCGACTTAATGGGTGAACTAAACCCTCACTTAAGAGATGTAGATGATTTTAAACACAAACTTTGGGATCACTTATTCATCATGTCAGACTTCAAATTAGACGTAAATTCTCCATACGAAAAACCAGAACTTGAAAAATTGTTTGAAAAGCCAGATCCATTAGCCTATCCAAACAGCAAAATTCGCTTTAATCACTATGGGAAAGTGGTAGAAATGATGATAGAGGAAGCAAGTGAAATGGAAAAAGGTGAGCTAAGAGATAAACTCACTTTAGCCATCGCCAATCAAATGAAAAAATCATATGTAAACTGGAATAGAGATTCAGTAGAAGATAAACTTATCTTTAAACAACTAGAACAGCTTTCCAAAGGTAAACTATCTCTTCCTGAAGACACCGAACTTGCATCTGTATCCGTCTTGAAAAAAGGTAATAATAACAGAAAGAAAAAACAAAACAACAAACATCGTAATAAACGCTACTAAATGGGATCATTCATTATTGAAGGTGGACATAAGCTGAAAGGAGAAATTCAGCCACAAGGAGCCAAAAACGAAGCACTACAAATTTTATGCGCAGTGCTACTTACACCTGAAAAAGTTATCATCAACAATGTCCCTGATATTGTTGACATCAATATCTTGATTGAACTACTAAAAGACCTTGGAGTAAAAGTTGAAAAGCGAAGCAAAGACAGCTATTCTTTCCAAGCAGACGAAATCAATCTGGACTATCTTACTTCTGATCAATTCAAGGCAAAAGGCACACGCATTCGTGGCTCTATCATGATCGTAGGCCCACTTTTAGCACGCTTTGGAAAAGGATTTATTCCAAGACCTGGAGGTGACAAAATTGGAAGAAGAAGACTCGACACACACTTCATCGGCTTTCAAAGATTAGGAGCTGAGTTTGAATACGACAGCAAAGAGAGCTTTTACCGAGTTACTACCAAAGGATTGAAAGGCAATTATATGCTTTTAGATGAAGCATCTGTAACAGGAACAGCCAACATTGTTATGACAGCAGTGATGGCTAAAGGTACAACCACTATTTACAATGCTGCCTGCGAGCCTTACCTACAACAATTATGCAAAATGCTCAACAGCATGGGCGCCAACATTCAGGGAATTGGTTCAAACCTATTAACTATCGAAGGTGTTGATTTCCTAGGTGGTTGCGAACACACCATTCTTCCAGACATGATTGAAATTGGTTCATTTATTGGATTAGCTGCAATGACTCAATCTGAAATCACTATTAAAAATGTTAGTTGGGACAATTTGGGAGTTATTCCATCTGTATTTCAAAAATTAGGGATTAAACTAGAACGCAAAGGCGATGATATTTATATTCCTACACAAGAGTCTTACGAAATTGAAAACTTCATTGATGGGTCCATCTTAACCATTGCTGATGCGCCTTGGCCAGGCTTTACTCCTGACCTACTAAGCATCATCTTAGTAGTTTCTACACAAGCAAAAGGAAGTGTACTTATTCATCAAAAAATGTTTGAAAGCCGCCTATTCTTTACAGACAAACTAATTGACATGGGAGCACAAATTATATTATGCGATCCGCACAGAGCTTCTGTTATTGGCTTAAACCGACAAACACCTCTGCGTGCTACAACCATGACCTCTCCTGATATTAGAGCAGGAGTATCGTTATTGATTGCTGCACTTTCTGCAGAAGGAACTAGCACTATTCACAACATAAACCAAATTGATAGAGGGTATCAAAACATTGATGATAGACTAAGATCTTTAGGCGCTAAAATTCAACGAGTAGAATAAATCAACCACAAATAGAGAAAACGCTATTTTGTCAGAGGCAGTGAGAAATCACTGCCTTTTTTGTGAAGCGCTGACATATTGTCCCCTTTTATATCTTTGGCACCTCATTTGCAATGATAAAAAGCAAACTAAAAAGACTCACCATGAGTAAAAAAGAAGAGCAAGAAAAAGTTGAAGAAGTAAAGCAAAAAGAACAAGTGCAGCAGGAAGAAGTAAAAGAGCTTACTACAGAAGAGAAATTTACTGAGCTTAACGATAAACACTTACGACTACATGCTGAATTTGAAAATTTCAAGAGAAGAACAGCAAAAGAACGTATCGAACTTTATAAAACTGCTGGGGAAGATGTTTTAATAATACTCCTACCTATTCTTGATGATTTCGAAAGAGCCATCAAAGCAAAAACAGATNCAGGAGAAGAATTAAAAGAAGAGGAAGGCGTATTACTNATNTACAANAAAATGAAGTCTTCTTTAGAACAAAAAGGTTTAAAAGCTATGNAAGATGNTATTGGGCAAGAACTCAATACCGATTTCCANGAAGCNATCACTAACATTCCAGCTCCTNNTGANGANATGAAAGGNAAAATTATTGATGTTATTGAAAAAGGATATTTCCTANACGATAANGTAATTCGCTACGCTAAAGTNGTAGTTGNCAACAACGAATAATATGAGCAAAAGAGATTATTACGAAGTATTAGGCNTTTCAAAAGNAGCCAGCGAAAGNGAAATCAAGAAAGCATATCGAAAGATGGCTTTGAAATACCATCCGGACAAAAACCCTGATGACAAAGCTGCGGAAGAAAAATTCAAGGAAGCTGCGGAAGCATACGAAGTCTTAAGTAGTCCAGAGAAAAAACAACGATACGATCAGTTTGGACATGCTGGAATGGGCGGAGCCGCAGGGAGTGGATTCGGTGGAGGAATGAGCATGGATGACATCTTCTCTCAATTTGGAGACATCTTTGGAGGAGGTGGTAGTGGCTTCGAAAGCTTCTTTGGCGGTGGTGGCCGTGGTGGAAGACGAAGAGTAAAGGGAAGTAACCTACGTATTCGCATCAAACTAAAGCTAGAGGAAGTTGCCAACGGAGTTGACAAAAAAATCAAAGTCCAAAAGCTAGTTCAAGCAGATGGCGTTACTTACAAAACTTGTGGCACATGTCATGGAAGTGGCCAGGTCACCAGAGTAGCTAACACTATACTTGGACAAATGCAAACAGCCAGTACTTGTCCAAGTTGTCACGGACAAGGAAAATCTATTGACCAACGGCCAAAAGGAACAGATGCTAATGGCATGTTAAAACAGGAGGAAGTTGTCAGTATCAATATTCCTGCAGGAGTAGAAGATGGCATGCAACTCAAAGTTTCTGGAAAAGGAAACGCTGCTCCATTTGATGGTATACCAGGAGATTTATTGGTACTAATAGAGGTAGATGAACACAAGTGTTTAAAACGAGAAGGACAAAACCTTCACTACGATTGCTACATCAATGTGGCAGATGCTGCGCTTGGTTCTAGCGTAGAAATACCTACTGTTAGCGGAAAAGTAAAAGTGAAAATTGAAGAAGGAACGCAAAGTGGGAAAATTCTGCGCTTAAGAGGAAAAGGATTGCCAAGCGTAAATGGATATGGAACAGGAGATTTACTTATCCACATCAATGTCTGGACTCCACAAAATCTATCTAAAGAAGAGAAATCATTCTTTGAAAAATGCAGAGAATCTAAAAGTTTCAACCCCAATCCAACACAAGAAGACAAATCCTTTTTTGACCGTGTGAAAGAGATGTTTAATTAAACCCTCAACAACATATATTATTATCTTTGGGCTAGTCGCTATATACTAGCCCATTTTTATTCTATGAACTTATTTGAAGCCAACAACATCCACAAACAATATGCCGGACACAAGGCATTAGATGGAGTAAGCATACAAGTCCCGGAAGGAAGTATTTATGGATTACTAGGTCCGAACGGAGCTGGAAAAACCACCTTTATTCGTATCATCAATCAGATTACTGCTCCTGATAGTGGAAACATCACTTTTAATGGAGAAGCATTACAGCAAAAACATATTGCACAAATTGGCTATTTGCCTGAAGAGAGAGGGCTCTATAAAAAGATGAAGATAGGCGAACAAGCACTTTACCTTGCGCAACTGAAAGGACTGAGCAAAAAAGAAGCCCAAGCAAAACTCCGTCTTTGGTTTCAAAAACTAGAAATCTCCTCTTGGTGGGATAAAAAAGTCGAAGAGTTATCCAAAGGGATGGCGCAAAAAGTACAGTTTATCACCACGGTTTTGCACGAACCCAAACTACTTATTTTCGATGAGCCATTCAGCGGGTTCGATCCCGTAAATGCAGAACTCATTAAAAAGGAAATTTTAGCACTTAAAGAACAAGGAGCTACTATCATCTTTTCTACTCATCGCATGGAATCGGTTGAAGAATTATGCGCCCACATTGCCCTCATCAATCAAGGGAAATGTATTTTACAAGGAAGAGTAGATGAAGTAAAATCTACTTATAGAAGCCACACCTACCAAATACAGTTTGAAGGAGAACTGAAAGCTGTAAACGATTTTGAAATCATTTCTCAAAAAGAAAATAGTGCAGTCTTCAAAGCTCACAAAGGAAAAGACTCCAATCACTTGTTACAGCAATTACTGCCTCAAGTAAAAGTCATTTCTTTCCAGGAGCAATTACCAAGCATCAATGACATCTTCATCCAAAAAGTCAGCGAATAATGAACAGCATCTTACTCATCATACAAAGAGAATACTTATCAAGAGTGCGTAAAAAGAGCTTCTTGATCATGACTCTCCTCACTCCTTTTTTAATGGCCGGAATTGTGGTGGTTCCCACCTACCTAGCCATGAACTCAACAGAAGAACGAAACATTGCCATTTTAGATGAAAGCAATCTCCTTCCAGTTTTAGAACCTACCGATGAAATTACACACTTTCATTATGTAGAAGGAAATATTGAAACGGAAAAAGAACATTTAAATTCTGAAGTATTTTACGCCTTGGTGCATATCCCTCCTATTGAAAGTTTGGAAGAGTTAAACGATAAAATCACCATTTATTCGGACAAGCAAGTGAGTTTATCTGTAAGAGGGCAAATTGAAAACCTCATTGAAAACAAGGTGGAGAAAATCAAACTCGCTGAAGCAGGAATTGACCCACAAACCTTAAAAGACGCCAACATACGATTTGAACTGAACACCATTATTTTGGGCGAAGAAGGGGAAGAAGCTACCGGTAATGCCGAGGTAAGTTTGGCTATTGGATTCGTTTCTGGCTTTCTTATTTACATCTTTATTTTCATGTATGGCGCCATGGTTATGCGTGGCGTGATTGAAGAAAAAACCAATCGCATTGTAGAAGTGATTATCTCTTCCGTAAAGCCCTTTCAGCTGATGATGGGTAAGATTGTAGGAGTCGCTTTAGTAGGACTTACACAGTTTATTTTGTGGATGCTACTCACTCTTGTGCTCACTACCTTAGCAGAAGGTTTTGTTTTGAGCTCGCCAGAAATGATGGCCAACACTTTTCAAAGTGCACCCATGGAAAAGGGCATGATGATGAACCAAGTCAGTACGGCTTTTGGAGGCATCCCATTAGGGCAATTGGCTTTTGCCTTCTTGTTCTACTTTTTAGGCGGATACCTTTTGTACAGTTCTCTTTTTGCAGCCGTTGGCTCTGCTGTAGATCAAGAAGCCGACACCCAACAATTCATGTTACCTATTACTATTCCATTGGTTCTATCCTTTATCATGATGCAGTTTATCATTGACAATCCGGATGGAAGTTTGGCTTATTGGTTTTCTATGATTCCCCTCACCTCTCCTATCATTATGATGGTGCGCATTCCTTTTGGAGTACCTACAGGAGAGCTTTTACTTTCATTGGGAATGTTGGTAGCAGGCTTTATCTTCACTACCTGGATAGCTGCTAAAATCTACCGAACTGGCATACTAATGTATGGTAAGAAGGTAAACTACAAAGAACTGTGGAAATGGCTAACATACAAAGGGTAATGAAAACAGCAATCATAGACTTAGGAACAAACACTTTCAACCTCTTAATTGTTGAAGGAAAGACTACGCTTTTCAAAACCAAAATTGCGGTAAAGTTAGGAGAAGGCGGTATTACCAACGGATATATTGCCGAAGCTCCTTTTCAAAGAGGATTCGAAGCGCTGAAAAAACACTTACAAACCATTGAAGCATACCAAGTAGACCGCACTTTGGCTTTTGCCACTTCGGCTATTCGTTCTGCAAGCAATGGTGCTGACTTTGTAGCAGAAGTCAAAACAGAATTAGGCTTACAAATTGAGGTCATTGATGGAGACAAAGAAGCTGAACTCATCTACTTAGGCGTACAACAAGCTTTCAATTTAGGTGATGGCAATAAGCTCATCATGGACATTGGTGGTGGCAGCACGGAATTTATTATCTGCAACAAGAAAGAAATCTTTTGGAAGCAAAGTTTTCAGCTAGGAGCGGCTCGTTTGCTAGAGCATTTTCAACCACAAGACCCCATTACCTCAACAGAGGTTAAGTCGATTGAAGGCTATTTAGAAGAAACGCTAACACCACTTTGGACAGCTTTGCAAAAACTCCCCTGTGATACCTTGGTCGGCTCTTCGGGCTCTTTCGATACATTAGCCGATGTGATTGTACATCAGTTTTACAAGCCCTCCATCTTAAAAGGAAAAACTAACTATGATTTTAAGCTAAGCGACTACCATTGGCTACATGAATATTTCTTGAAAAGTAATTTAGAAGAACGCTTAAACACGCCTGGTATGATTCCCATGCGTGCCGACATGATTGTCATCAGCACCATCTTTATCAACTACCTTTTAAAAAGACAACAAATGCAAGCTATGAAACTCTCAACTTACGCTTTGAAGGAAGGAGTTTTGGAAACTTTAAGCTAAATACCCCTTCGATTTTTCTAGAGCATTTGGTATTCCGCTTGCGTCTTTACCTCCTGCTGTGGCAAAGAAGGCTTGGCCGCCACCGCCACCTTTAATCTCTTGTGCTAATTCGCGCACCATATTGCCCGCATGCAATTCTTTGCTTTCTGCTAAGCTTTCAGAAACAACAACAGTAATCGTTGCTTTATCGCCATTAGCAGCACCTAAAACAAGCAATAAATTGTCTTGTTCTTTCTTCAATTCAAAAGCTAAGTTTTTAATGGCTTTAGCATCCAAGTCTACTTGAGCTGCAATGAAGTTTACACCATTGATTGTTTCCATCCCTTTCAGCAAATCACCTTTAATGCTACCCGCTTGCGCTTTGGTCATCTTAGCTACTTGCTTACTTAGGGCTTGGTTTTCACTCAACAGGTTTTGAACCCCTTTCAACACATCCTGATTTTTAATCAACTCGCGTAAAGACTGTATGGTTTTCAATTGTTGGTTGTAGAAGTTCATCGCTTTTTCTGCAGTGATAGCCTCTACCCTACGGATACCTGCCGCAATAGCGCTCTCTGAAGTAATTTTAAACAGACCAATCTGCCCTGTTGCCTCTACATGTATTCCTCCACAAAGCTCAATAGAACTTCCAAACTGAATGACACGAACTGTATCTCCATACTTTTCGCCAAACAAAGCCATAGCACCCATCTCTTGCGCTTGTGCTAATGGGATGTTTCGGTGTTCATTCAAGGCGTAATTAACACGAATCTTCGCATTCACTTTTTGCTCAATCTCTGCTAGCTCCTCATTGGTTACTTTCGAGAAATGGGAAAAATCAAAACGCAAATATTCATCATTCACCAAAGAGCCTTTTTGCTCTACATGTTCACCCAAAACCTCTCTTAAGGTTTCGTGTAAGAGGTGTGTGGCTGAGTGGTTATTTGCTGTTAACGATCGTTTTTCAACATTCACCTCTGCTTGGAATGTTGCCTTTGGATCGGCTGGCAATTCCTCCGAAAAATGAATGATTAGATTGTTCTCTTTTTTAGTATCAATGATGGCAGTAGTTTGTCCATTAGACTCTATGAAACCCGTATCACCTACTTGTCCACCACCCTCTGCATAAAATGGAGTAAGATTGAAAACTAATTGGAAAAACTCTTTTCCTTTTTGCTTTACTTTTCGGTAGCGTGTAATCTTTACTTCGGAAGTAGTTTGGTCGTATCCCACAAATTCTTCTACTTCATCTTCTAACATTTCCACCCAATCTGCTGTTTCCATAGCTGTTGCTTGGCGCGAGCGATTCTTTTGGTCTTCCAAACATGCATTGAAGCTTTCTACATCTACAGTTAATCCTTTTTCGGAAGCAATTAGTTCGGTTAAATCTAGTGGAAACCCATAGGTATCATATAGCTCAAAAGCATCTTTTCCTGCTACTGTTTTATCCGAAACAGCCAAGTTTTCAAATCGACTAATTCCTTTTTCTAATGTCTTCAAGAAAGACACTTCTTCTTCTTGAATTACTTTCTCTATCAGCTGTGCTTGTGCCTTCAGTTCTGGGAACTGATCGCCCATTTCCTTCACCAAAGTTGGCACTAAAGCGTACAAGCTCGGCTCTTCAAAGTTCAAGAAGGTGAAACCGTAACGGACAGCTCTCCTCAAGATTCTACGAATCACATAACCTGCTCCTGTATTAGAAGGAAGTTGTCCATCTGCAATAGAGAAGGCAATAGCGCGTAGGTGATCAGCCATCACACGCATAGCAATGTCGGCTTTTTCGTCAGCGCCATAAGTCTTGCCTGCTTTTTTAGCTATTCCTTGAATAAGCGGTTGGAACACATCCGTATCGTAATTGGATTGTACGCCTTGCAACACCATACACAAACGCTCAAAACCCATACCCGTATCCACATGTGTGTTTGGTAATTTCTCCAAAGATCCATCTGCCTTTCTATTGTATTGCATAAACACCAAATTCCACACCTCTATTACTAAAGGGTGGTCGGCATTAACGAGTGTTCTACCATCTACTTTGGCACGCTCTTCATCCGAGCGGATATCCACATGAATTTCCGAACATGGACCACAAGGACCTAAATCGCCCATTTCCCAGAAATTATCTTTCTTATTTCCGTTGATGATGCGGTCTTCTGCAATGCGTTCTTTCCAAATATCGTATGCTTCTTGATCTAGAGCTAAACCGTCATCCTCTGCTCCCTCAAAAATGGAAACATACAAACGGTCTTTATCAATTCCGTAATCCTCTGTCAACAATTCCCATGCCCACTCAATTGCCTCTCTCTTGAAGTAATCGCCAAAAGACCAATTTCCTAACATCTCGAACATGGTGTGGTGATAAGTGTCATGCCCCACCTCTTCTAAATCGTTGTGTTTACCAGAAACACGCAAACATTTTTGAGTATCACAAACACGGGCATCCTTGACCTCACTGTTCCCTAAAAATAAATCTTTAAATTGATTCATCCCTGAGTTGGTAAACATTAAGGTAGGGTCATTTTTAATAACCATTGGTGCTGACGCAACCACCTTATGTCCTTTATCCTCAAAAAATTGCAAATATTTAGTGCGTATATCTCTGGAATTCATTTGATTAATTTATTACTCAATTCACAGTCGCTTGTTAGCATTCTTTCACTTAGAAAAGTGTATGTGATTCGAAATCCTTAATTTTGCAACAAATTTAGCCAAATATACCGAATGAAAAAGGTCAAATATTACTACGATATAAAGACCCTTTCTTATAAGAAAATTGAGCACTCATGGAAAAAACGAATAAAAGATACATTCGTATTTCTTTCTGCAAGTGCCTTTTTTGCGGCTATTATGCTGATTGCTTTCTTCAACTTCTTTGATAGCCCAAAGGAGAAAATGTTGATTCGAGAAATCGACAATATGACTTTGCAATACGAGTTGATGAATGAAAAACTATCGCAAGTTTCTGCTGTTCTAGACAATGTGCAAGATCGTGATGACAACATTTACCGTGTTATTTTTGAAGCAGACCCTATCCCAAGTAGTATTCGTAAAGCTGGAATCGGTGGTGTTAACAGATATGAAAAGCTAGAAGGCTACAATAATTCGGAATTGATTATTTCCACTGCTCAAAAACTAGACCAAATATCAAAGCAGTTGTACATACAATCTAAATCGTTTGATGAAGTGATTGAAATGGCAACCAAAAAATCGGATATGTTAGCTTCCATTCCGGCTATTCAACCCGTAACGAACAAAGAGCTAAAACGCCTTTCTTCTGGTTATGGAAGAAGAATTGATCCTTACTACAAAAAACCAAAATTCCATTACGGTGTAGATTTCTCGTCTCCACAAGGAACGCCTATTTACGCTACCGGAAACGGAACTGTTAAGAAGACTAAGAAGAGTCGAAGAGGGTTTGGTAACCATATTGTGATTGATCATGGCTATGGCTACGAATCTTTGTATGCGCATATGCAGAAATACACGGTTCGCAGAGGGCAAAAAGTAAAGCGTGGTGATTTAATCGGTTATGTAGGAAACTCTGGAAAATCGACTGCTCCACACCTGCATTACGAAGTGCATAAAGATGGTAGAAAAGTAAACCCTGCTTACTATTTTCACAACGACCTTACACCAGAAGAGTTTGATCGTATGCTGGAGTTAGCTGCACAAGAAAACCAATCATTCGACTGATGCCTTACAAGGACAAACCTATAGAAAAGCTCTACTACTCCATTGGAGAGGTGGCTGATATGTTTGAGGTAAATGTATCCTTACTGCGTTTTTGGGAAAAAGAGTTTGACATCCTAAAACCCAAGAAGAATAAAAAAGGCAACCGAATGTTCACCGCCAAAGACCTGGACAACCTTAAAATCATTTACCATTTAGTGAAAGAAAGAGGTTATACTTTGGAAGGTGCTAAAAAGAAACTCAAAGAAAATAAAGAGGATACCATTAACAACATCGAAATTGTTAACCGTCTGAAAGACATTCGCCAATTCTTGGTAGAACTGAAAGAGGAGCTTTAACCCTTCATTAAATACCCTTGCACATAATCCTTCACTCCTTCTTCTAAAGAAGTGAATTCAGCATCATATCCGATAGCACGAAGCTTATCCATATTAGCTTCGGTAAAGTATTGGTATTTTTCTCGTATATCTACTGGTGTATCAATAAAAGAAATGTTGGGCTCTTTACCCATAGCACTAAAAGTAGCTGTAGCTAAATCCAAAAAGGTGCGCGCTTGTCCTGTTCCTAAATTATACAAACCGCTATCCTTTCGGTGGTGCATCAGAAAGTAGAGTACTTCTGCCACATCCTTCACATAGATAAAATCACGTAGCTGCTCACCATCTTTGTAATCACTATGGTGCGAGCGAAACAGTTTCATCGCTTCTGTTTCAATTACTTGATTAAAAGTATGCCAAACTACAGAGGCCATACGCCTTTTGTGGTTTTCATTCGGACCATAGACATTGAATAATTTCAATCCTGCCCAAAAATAAGGCTGTTTTTCTTCGGAAAGCGCCCATTTATCAAATTCATTTTTAGAAACGCCATAAGGATTGAGTGGGTTTAACTTCTTCACCACTTCATGTTTATCCTCATAACCGTGTTCACCCATTCCATAAGTGGCTGCAGAAGAAGCATACACCAATGGAAAGCCGTATTTCACACACAAGCGCCAAAGCTGTCGACTATAGTTTAGATTCAACTCATCTAAAACAGCATTATCAAATTCGGTGGTATCGGTTCTTGCTCCTAGGTGAAAAACAAACTGAATTTGTTTTTCATTTTCTTCTAACCAAGAGAAGAACTGTCCCCTATCTATCTTTTGAGTAAAAGCCAAATTTTCCCAATTAGCTTTTTTGGATGTTATAGAAAAGTCATCTACCAACACTACATCCTCATAGCCTTCTTGGTTCAGTTTTTGAACAAAAAAACTAGCGATAAATCCTGCTGCTCCTGTTACTACTATCATACCACAAAGATATCATTCGTTTGCATTCCGTTACGCTTAAACACTTCTTCTACCGCTTGCTTCCCTTCTAAACCTAAATCCAAGGAAAAATTATTCACATAAAGCTTGATGTGCTCGTACATCACTTGCTCATCCATCTCTTGAGCATAACAGCGAATGTACTCTTTTGCGCTTTTGGGATGGTCAAAAGCATATTGTATGGAACGCTTCAATACTCTTTGCACTTTTTGTTGCACATCTAAGGGTAAATCTCGTTTTACCACAATACCACCAAGCGGAATAGGAAGTCCTGTTTCTGTTTCCCAAAACTCACCTAAATCTTGAATTTTTTCTAAGCCTTTTTCTTGGAATGTGAAACGGTTTTCATGAATGATAAGTCCTGCATCTACACGCCCATCAATCACAGCTTGTTCAATATCAGAAAAGAGCATCTCCTCTTTATTTTGCAAATGCGGAAAAGCGATATTTAACAATAAGTTAGCAGTAGTATTTTTTCCTGGAATAGCAATTTTTGAATTGGCTGTAAATGGACTATTTCCTTTTTGCTGAATTAACAAAGGACCGCAATTTCTCCCCAAGGCAGAGCCACTGTTTAACAAGGAATAAACCTGTACGCAATATAAAAAAGCGTGATAGCTCAACTTCGTCACATCTAAGTCGTTGTTCAAAGCGCGCTGATTCAGCGCCTCCACATCTTCCATCACCACTTCAAACTCCAATCCTTCTGTATCAACTTTGGCATGCACCAAGGCATCAAACATAAAGGTATCGTTCGGACAAGGAGAAAAACCTAGGGTTAGCTTCACAATTCAGATAAAAATTTAGTGAGTTCTTGATTCAATTTTTGAATGGCTAAAGGAATATCCCAAACTGCCTTATTGCGCTTTTCCACATAGTTTGAAATCGCTCTTAGCTGTACACAAGGCACTCCTGCATGTTGGCAGGCCAACATGCAAGCCGCTCCTTCCATGCTTTCCACTTGTGGATTTAAGCGATGAACTATTTGAGAGATGGCTTTATCATCACCATGCACCGTATTTACTGTAATTCCACTCACTGTAGGTAAGTTGGTTTGCGCTGTCATTTCAACTGCGGTGATAACCTCTAAACCCATTTCGGTTGGGCTTAAAAAGTGGCTACCATCTTGCGCACCTATTTCTGATAGTTGATCTTTCACCACCTCAACCACACTACCCAAAGGAATGGAGCGGTTAAAAGAGCCTGCTATTCCTGCATTCACCACCAAATCGTAATGCTTTTCTGAAAGCGCTTTACTCACTGCAATGGCTGTCGCCACCATCCCTACTCCTGTTACCAAATGCGGATAATCCGTTTGTACTTCTTGTGTTGTTGCCGATACTATCAAGACATTCATGAAGCAAAGATATAAATCTCAGCTAGAGAAATGTGTATATTTGCATCCTTGTAATTAGCATTTTGAAGATGATTCATATTACCAGAAGAGAACGCTTTTGTGCCGCACACATGCTGCGCAACGAAAATTGGGACGACCAAAAGAACTTAGAAGTCTTTGGAAAATGTTCGAACCCAAACTGGCACGGACACAATTTTGAGCTGTTTGTAACAGTAAAAGGAGAAGTAAATCCTTTAACAGGATTCGTTATCAACCTGAAGGAATTAAGCCGACTGATAGAGAAAAAAGTCATCCAAAAACTAGACCATAAAAACATCAACTTAGATGTAGATTTTATGGCTGGAAAGATGGCTTCTACCGAAGTGCTAGCTATTGCTATTTGGAAACAGTTAGAAGCAGGAATTCAAGAGATGGGCGGCATACTACACTGTGTAAAATTACAAGAGACAGAAAACAACTTTGTAGAATACTACGGATAATGTATAAAAAAGAGGAAGTTTACGATTCAAAAATCATTGACAGCTTAAAAGAAAAGTACGAAGTGATTTTAGAAGAAATTGGAGAAGATCCAAACCGTGAAGGCTTATTAAAAACACCTGAGCGTGTAGCCAAAGCTATGCAGTACCTTACACATGGTTACGAAACCGATCCTTCCGAAATTTTAAAATCGGCCACTTTTGCCGAAGATTACAATCAAATGGTTTTGGTAAAAGACATTGAGCTATACTCTTTGTGCGAACACCATATGTTACCATTTTTCGGAAAAGCACACATTGCATACATTCCAAACGGACACATTGTAGGACTCAGTAAAATACCAAGAGTAGTTGATGCTTTTTCAAGAAGATTACAAGTACAGGAACGATTAACCAATGAGATTCGTGATTGCATTGAAGAAACATTAAAACCAAAAGGAGTAGCTGTAGTGATTGAAGCCAAACACCTGTGTATGCAAATGCGCGGTGTACAAAAACAAAATTCAGTAACTACTACTTCTGCCTTTTCAGGTGCCTTTATGGAAAGTGAAAAAACAAGAGCAGAATTCATGAACTTGATTTCTGTTAAATTATCTTAAGCTAAGAACTAGTAACTACATACATCTATGAAAGCATATGTTTTCCCTGGACAAGGGGCGCAATATTCAGGAATGGGGAAAGACCTTTACGAAGAATCAGCACTTGCTAGAGAACTTTTTGAAAAAGCCAACGAAATACTTGGATTCCGTATTACAGACATCATGTTTGAAGGAACAACGGATGAGTTAAAAGAAACTAAAGTAACACAACCTGCCATATTTTTACACTCGGTTATTTTAGCCAAAGTATTGGGTGACTCTTTTCAGCCAGAAATGGTAGCTGGACACTCTTTAGGAGAGTTTTCTGCTTTAGTAGCCGCGTGCTACTTAACTTTTGAAAACGGACTAAAATTGGTTTCTCAAAGAGCGATGGCCATGCAAAAAGCCTGCGAAGCCAACCCATCAACCATGGCTGCTATCTTAGGATTGGAAGATGAAGTAGTAGAGCAAGTATGCGAAAGCATTGATGGCATCGTGGTAGCAGCTAACTACAACTGCCCTGGTCAATTAGTTATTTCTGGAAGTAATGAATCGATTGCTGAAGCTTGCGAAAAACTAACAGAAGCGGGTGCACGAAGAGCATTAACACTTCCTGTTGGAGGAGCATTTCACTCTCCTTTAATGGAGCCTGCTCGTGTAGAATTAGAAGCCGCTATTAACAACACTCTTTTCAGTGAAGGGATGTGTCCTGTTTACCAAAATGTAACAGCAAGTGCGGTGAGTAACCCAGAAGAAATCAAAGATAATTTGGTGAAGCAATTAACTGCTTCTGTACGTTGGACACAATCGATGCAAGCTATGATTGCTGATGGCGCTTCTTCTGTAACAGAGGTTGGTCCAGGAAAAGTATTGCAAGGATTATTCAAGAAAGTAGATCGTGCTTTCCCAACAGAAAGCGCTACGCTATAAAGTATGATTGAGGATCTTTCTGCTCTTTACTAACTGATGCCAGGCCCTTGTGGTCTGGCATTTTTCGTAGAGGGCAGCATGTGCCATATGATGACAATCCGTCCCAACAAAACTAATCAGTTCTTGCTCAATCATTTTGTTGGCTTTGTTTTGCACATCCGCACCATAGTAACCAATTAAAGAAAGTAGGTTTAACTGCATAAATACCGAGCGACTTTGCAAATCCTCATAATCTTCCATACTCATAAATGGATAGCGCTCTGGATGAGCTAAGATGACTTTATAGCCCGCTAATTGCAATTGAAAAATCAGTTCTTTAAAGTTAGGTGGAGCTTCAATAAAAGAGGTTTCCACCAAAATATAGTTATCGCAAAAAGTAAGCAGTTTGCCTGTTTTTATCTTTTTCTCAAACTCGTAATCCAAATAGTATTCGGCCGCAGCTTTCAGCTCAACACTAATGTTTTGCTTTTGTAATTCAGCACGAACAAGCTCCAAGCCACCTAAAATCATTTCAGGAGTATTTTTGTAAAAATCACTCATCACGTGTGGTGTAGTAATGATTTTCTGATAGCCCAATTCGTGTAGGGCTTTTATCATATTGATGGAGTCTTCTAAACTAGTAGCTCCATCATCAATAGCTGGAATGAGATGTGAATGCATATCGGTTTTTAAGCAGTCGAAGCCGATGGGATCCAACGGCTTTTCGAACCACTTTTTAAACCAATTTGCCATTAGCAATATTGCTCTTTGTAATAGTTTTGATATTCCCCTGAAGTCAGACTATCTAACCACTCTTGATTGCTTAGATACCAATCTACTGTTTTGCGCAGTCCTTCCTCAAATTGCAATGATGGCTCCCATCCCAATTCTTTATTGATTTTTCCTGCATCAATCGCATAACGCTTATCGTGCCCTGGACGGTCTTTCACATAGGTTATGAGTTTTTCTGCTGAACCTTCTTCTCTGCCCAATTTCTCATCCATCACTTTGCAAAGCAGTTTTACAAGATCAATATTCGTCCATTCATTAAAACCACCAATATTGTAAGTATCTCCTTGTTTTCCTTCGTGATAGATAAGATCTATTGCTCTGGCATGATCCACTACATACAGCCAATCGCGTGTAAACAATCCATCGCCATAAACTGGCAATGCTTTGTTGTGGCGAATATTGTTGATGAATAGCGGCAACAACTTTTCTGGGAACTGATTTTCCCCATAGTTATTAGAGCAGTTTGAAATTACGAACGGTAAACCGTAAGTGTTTCCATAAGCTCGCACAAAATGATCGGAACTTGCTTTAGAAGAGGAATAGGGCGACTGCGGATCGTAAGGCGTATCTTCTAAAAAGAAACCTGTTTCTCCTAAAGAACCATACACCTCATCGGTAGAAACATGGTAAAATAGCTTTCCTTCTTCCTTTCCTTTCCAAAGGTGGCGAGCTGCATTTAATAAGTTAACAGTCCCTACTACATTAGTTATGATAAACTCCATGGGATTGGTGATGGAACGATCCACATGCGATTCTGCAGCAAGGTGCACTACGCCATCAAATTGGTATTGATCAAAAAGCTGTCTGACATAAGCCTCATCTACAATATCTCCTTTTTCAAAAATGTAGTTTGGCGCGTTTTCAATATCCTTTAAGTTTTCCAAATTACCCGCATAGGTCAATTTATCCAAATTCACAATTCGGTAGTTCGGATATTTATTCACGAACAAGCGAACCACATGCGAACCAATAAAACCCGCTCCTCCTGTTATCAAAATAGTCTTCATAGTCATTTTTGATGAAGCCCAAATATAGCCAATAATTAGCATTTACTTCAGTTATTCTATACGATGTATTTATTATTTTAGCCCCATATCTTTATGATGAGAAATATTCTAGTATTATTAGCCTTTCTAATTAGTAATGCACAAGCTCAAGAAAACACTAAAGACCCTATTATCTTTTTAGCTCCACATTACAATTTTCATATACCTTCTTGGGACTTAGCAAAACAATATGGTATGTTTTCTAGCATTGGATTAGAGGGGTTGAGAATTAACTCTAGCAATTTGGTTTATGGTATCGGGGTTGATTTCATTGCTGGAGGAACTATAAAAGATACAAATCTTTTAAGTCATCTTGAAGATGAAAGAGGTTATATCATAACGGAAGATGGTAAAGTAGCTGAAATTCTATTATACCAACGAGGGTACAATCTACAACTCAAAGGAGGATACTTTAAAGCTCTTTCAACTCCTTCATCGGGACTACTAGCTTTAGGAGGTATAGGTTTTACACAATACAAAACAAAAATAGTTGTTCGTGATGATAATGTACCTGCTTTAAACAGCGAACATATAAAAATGTATGATCATCTAACTAATGGACTGAACACCTCTGGTTTTTTAGGATATTTACACATCAACGAAAAAAATAGATTTCACTTTTACGCAGGTATAGAAATGCACAGAGCTTTTACCTACAATAGAAGAAGCTATAATTACAGCAGTAATGGAGCTGAAAAACAATTAAGAAATGATTTTTCTACCAGCTTAAAAATTGGTTGGATCATACCCATTAGCAAAAGAAGCACTACTGAATATTATTATTATTAATGCACTGCTTGTATAATATAGGTATTTGGATATTTGGATTTATCATCTATATAGCAGCTTTTTTCAACCCTAAAGCTAAGCAGTGGGTTAAAGGACGGAAAAATATACTTGAAAAATTAGAGCCGGCTGATTATTGGTTTCACTGTGCGTCACTTGGAGAGTTTGAACAAGGAAGACCTATCATTGAAGCTATTAAAAAACAAACTCCAGATAAAAAAATACTACTTAGCTTTTTTTCTCCTTCTGGGTATGAAGTAAGAAAGAATTACCACTTGGCTGACCAAGTCTGTTATCTTCCCTTGGACAGCCCAAAAAATGCCAAAACATTTATCAAAAATGTCAATCCAGAAACAGCTATTTTTATAAAGTATGAGTTTTGGTACAATTACCTTATTCAACTAGATAAAAAGGGGGTAAAAAGTTATGTTGCATCAAGTATCTTTAGAAAAGAGCAATTATTTTTTAAGTGGTACGGAGTATGGTTTAAAAATATACTAAAAACCATTAACCACTTTTTTGTTCAAAATCAAGAATCGAAAGACCTCTTAGCTAGTATTGATATAAAAGAAAGCAGTATATCTGGAGACACTAGATTCGACCAAGTAATACAACATGTAAAACAAGTAAAAAGCATTCCGTTAATAGAAGCTTTCAAAGGGAATCAACAACTTATTGTTTGCGGTAGCACATGGCCTAAAGATGAAGAGTTAATATTGAAAACAGCTCTAAAATATACGAACCTAAAATGGTTAATCGCACCTCATAACATTAAAAATAGTAAAAATTTAGCTATACAAAGTAAAGGTATTCTGTATTCAGAAGCGACCACTGACAGTATTAAGAAGCATAGTATACTTATCATTGATAATATAGGTATGCTTAGCAATATTTATCAATATGCCAATGTATCTTATATTGGCGGAGGATTTGATTCAGGAATACATAATATCCTAGAAGCTGCTGCTTTTGGCTGCCCAACCTTATTTGGTCCAAAACATCATAAGTTTAAAGAGGCTATAGACCTGATTAAATTAGGTGGTTCTAAAAGTATTTATAACACAAAAACATTGAGAAACGAGCTAGAATATTTTTTAACCAATGATAAAAAGGTAATGATTAAAGAATATTGTAAAACACAATCTGGCGCTACATCTCTAATTACACAAAAAATCTGCCACAATCATGCATAAAAAAAGCCTCTCACCACTTGAAAGACTTTTCTTTAATTCTACACAAAAGATTAAAACTCCAATAACTGTAATGGTGCGTCATTATTTGCAACCAATAACAATCTTTTAGCACCTTGTTTTAACAACTTTACGTCCTTCACATCTCCAGGGGTATAATAGCCTGTCTGTTGTACACTCAAAGGCATAAACGAACCATCTCCATTACCTTTTAACACCAAGCCAATAGAAGCATCATTACGCGGTGTTTCAACTTCCGAAACATGCAGGTTTCCAGACATTATTAAATCTTCAATACCATCAGCATCCACATCTTCTACGACTATACCATTTACCGCTGACAATTGTACTTCTTGAGGTAAATTACGCATAATAAATCCATCAATACCTTTATTTTCCACATAAGAAGTTGCAAAATTACTTACCGTATAATGCAATGCTAAATCTAACTTATCACCATACACTGCTTTTAGATCAGCAGAACCAAAGGAAGAGTAAGAATCAAATTTTTTCTTAATATTTGGACATTGCTCTGAAGAACATTGCCTTCCTCTTACCGGATATAATGTTCCTTGATTGAAATAACCTAAAACAATATCCATACTTCCTGAATCATCAAAATCGTGCGCATACACATGGAATGGCTGATTAACTGTCGCTTTATACTTATAATTCAAGCCATTGTTACCTAATACAAAGTCCATATCACCATCTTTGTCAAAATCGGCAGCAGCAATAGAGTACCACCATCCTGTTTGCTTATCCATGCCATAGTTTGCTGATACATCTTGGAAAACTCCTTGGTTATTTTGCAACATCATAACGGACATCCATTCACCTACAACTATCAAATCTTTTTGTCCATCACCATTAAAATCGACCCATTCTGAATCTGTTACTAAGCCTGGCTTTTCTAACATAGGAGCAACAGTTGCTGTTACATTGCTAAAGGTACCTCCATCATTTTGTAAAACATAACTATTAGGGGCAAATGGATATAATCCTGGAATAATACGTCCTCCGACAAATAAGTCTAAATCACCATCTGCATCAAAATCATGTACAGAAACTGCTTTACCACTTGTAATCATTGTAGGCAAGGATTGCACAGACTTAGTAAATCCGGATCCATTATTCAAATATAATCTATCTTGTAACAAAGTGCTTGTTGGAGAAAATTCATTTCCACCACTTACTACATATAAATCTAGGTCCCCATCATTGTCTGCATCAAAAAAGACAGAACCCATATCTTCAGATGCCTTATCCTTTTTAAAGTATTTATTGGTTGGATTAAATGCTCCGTTTGTTAGTTGAACATATAACATTCCTGACTGATTCGCTGCTCCACCAATAAAAAAATCATCTAAGCCGTCATTATTCACATCACCAATTGCTATTCCAGGACCGTGTTGAGAATTTCTATGTGGCAATAAAACTTCTTTCTTAAAATCATCATAATCGTTTTCAGTATGCTTGAAGTCGACTCCTAATTTTTTTGAGACTTCAGCAAATAACTGGGAATTCCTTTTAGGATTTGTAGCTTGTTGAGCATCAGCAATATCACATATCAATAACTGATTAGATGAAACATCGTCTAAAGTCAATTGCTTCCCGTTTGGATACAACACTTCAACCTTTTCAACTTTATCATGAGTTCCTAATCCAAAGGTTAATATTGGGTCTACAGATGAAAGATATCCTCTAGTAAGAGTTAGCTCTTGTGTTTGTTGCTGACCATCAGCTGTATATAAAGTTACTTTGGAACCAATTGCTCCCGAGTTTTGACCTTCTCCCTTAAGGTTTATTTTTAAGTAATTAAAATCTGTCATTTGGTTGCTTTGATTCTCATAGAGCCAAGCTAAAGCATTTAAATTATTCACCACTAAATCTAAATCACCATCATTATCTAAGTCTGCAAAAGACGCTCCTTTCGAAAACCCTAACTGACCTAAACCCCAGTCATAAGATACTTTTTCAAAAGTCATATCACCTTTATTCCTGTAAGCGTAATTCGGTATTTTCTTTTCCGGAAAAGCTAGGTAATGATCGATATTAGATATGCGATAAACCGTATTTCCATTTTTATCCTTACCAATTTTACCTTCTTTCTGTAGTTTTATATTCGTATCCTTATCTCTGAGATCTCTAGCAAAACCGTTTGTAATAAACAGGTCCTTCCATCCATCAGAATCGAAGTCAGCAAATATTGGTGCCCAACTCCAATCAGTATTAGGCATTCCTGCCAACTGAGCTACATCAGAAAAAGACTCATTACCATTGTTCATATGTAAAACATTAAACATATACTGATAATGTAACCCCGCATCTACAGCCTCATAAAATATTGTAGGGTTCATTCCTGCCATATTTGTTTTTTGTCGGTAGTTATCTTCGGCTACCATATCAACTGTCACAATATCTAACAGTCCGTCATTATTATAATCGGCAATATCTGTCCCCATACTAAAATAAGAAATGTGCTTAGTTGCCTCCTTTACCTTTTCTGAGAAAGTTCCATCTCCATTATTAAAGTAAAGATAATCTGTACCAAAATAATCGTTTGCAACATACATATCTGGATATCTATCTCCATTTAAATCTCCTATTGAAACCCCTAAACCAAATCCATAGCGATCCTTTTCTAAACCGGCTTCTTCAGAAACATCTGTAAAAGTTGCGTCTCCATTATTTCTAAATAGTTTATCACTAAAAACACCTCTTTTATCCAATTCTTTATAAGGTCTTCTTTCATTCCAATTTCCGGAGTGATTAATCACCATCAAATCCAAGTCATCGTCTAAATCATAATCGAAAAAAACAGCCTGGTTAGAATGACCTTCATCATCTATTCCGAATGCAGTAGCTGATTCTGTAAAAGTTAAATCACCATTGTTAATATATAATAGATTTTTTCTTGATCTCACACCTTCACCTCCAGCCATACATACATATATATCTAAGAATCCATCATTATTTATATCTATCATGGTAGATCCAACAGACCAATTTCCCTCTTCCTCCAACAACCCTGCTTGCTCTGTAACATCTTCAAATTGCATATTCCCTTTGTTTATATACAATTTATTAGAGCGTGCATTAGCTACGAAATATAAATCTACCAATCCATCATTATTGACATCTCCTAATGATAAACCTGAACCATTTATAGCATACTGATAATTAAAATATTCTGCTTGTTCTGCAACAGTAAGTTGATTGTTGAAGAAGACACCTGTTTCCTTAGCTGAAAGTAATTGAAATCTTTTAAGGTTTTTGATAGACTCCTGCTGTTTTTTGTTACCTGACTCGCAAGAAAACAATAAAACACAGTAAGTCAGCGCGAAATATTTATACAACTTTCCCATAGTACTTGTTTAAGGGATTAAATATAAAAAAAATGGAAATCTTTATGAGGTTTATTTGTCGTAAACTATTAAAATTTCGGCACGTTTAATATTAGGAACCACTTTTAAAAAATAGTTATATTTAATAAACTTATGCGCACAAACTTTGATTTGTAGGAATAAATTTTGTTAGTTCAATGCCATCAACTGCTTCTGAATACTCCTTAAATGATGGTGTTCTTCCTAAAATTGCTGATAAAACAACAACAGGAGTTGATGCTAAAAGTGATTCTCCTTTTTTACGATCAGAATCAGCAACTACTCTACCTTTAAAAAGTCTAGTGGATGTTGCCATAACTGTATCTCCCTTTTCAGCTTTTTCTTGGTTACCCATACATAGATTACATCCAGGTCTTTCTAGATACATCATGTTTTCATATTTAGTTCGAGCATTTTTCTTTGGATTATTATCATTAAACTCAAAACCTGAATATTTTTGTAACACTTGCCAATCCCCCTCTTCCTTTAGTTCATCAATTATATTATATGTTGGAGCTGTTACTACAAGAGGTGCGTGAAATTTAACAGTACCATCTCTCTTTTCAAGATTCTTAAGAATCTTTGCAACAATTTTTAAGTCTCCTTTGTGAACCATACAAGAACCTACAAAACCCAAATCTACTTTTTTCTCTCCTTTATAATAAGATAATGGTCTAATAGTATCATGCGTATATCGCTTAGAAACGTCCTCATTTTCTACATCTGGATCAGCAATCATTGGCTGTGATATTAAATCCAAGTTTACTTCAAACTCGGCAAAATATTTAGCATCAGAATCAGGTTTTAGCGCTAAACTTGAACCATTTCTAATTTCATAAATTCTTTTTTCTGCTTTATTGAATAAGTTTTGTAAAACATTATTACTATTATCCATACCCTTTTCAATCATAACATTAATTCTATGCTTAGCTATCTCTAATGAGTTAATTAATGTTTCATCTTCTGAAATGCAAACTGATGCTTTTGCTTTCATTTCAGCAGTCCAATCAGTAAAAGTAAAAGCTTGATCAGCAGGCAAAGTTCCCAAGTGTACTTCAATAACTCTTCCCTGAAAAACATTTTCTCCCTCAAATTTCTCAAGCATTTGAGCCTGTGTCGCATGTACAACATCACGAAAATCCATATAATCCATCATTTTACCCTTAAAAGTAACTTTGACAGATTCAGGAATTGGCATAGAAACTTCTCCTGTTGCTAAAGCTAAGGCAACAGTTCCAGAATCAGCACCAAAAGCGACTCCTTTTGACATTCTAGTATGAGAATCACCTCCTATTATAATTGCTCGATCATCTACGGTAATGTCATTAAGAACTTTATGAATAACATCTGTCATAGCATGATAATTACCTAATGGATCTCGTGCTGTAATAAGACCAAAATTATTCATGAAATTCATAAGTTTTGGTATGTTCTCTTGGGCTTTAAGATCCCATACAGAAGCAGTATGACAACCTGATTGATACGCACCATCAATTGTCGGAGAAATAGTCTTTGCAGCCATTGACTCCAACTCTTGTGATGTCATTAATCCTGTTGTATCTTGTGATCCAACAATATTAACTTTAACACGTACGTCTGAACCGGCATGAAGAAATTTATCTGTTTTTATTCCAACAGCATTTTTATTAAATATCTTTTCTACTGCAGTCATTCCCTGTTTATTGTGCGAAACCTCTTTAGATTTAGCATATATAATAGGCATTTCTACATTAAGTATTTCACTTGCTAAATTTTGTATTTTTTTCCCAAAAACTATGGAATAAGACCCACCTGCTCGCATAAACTCCATTTTTTGAGGAGTAAAAGATTTAGATAAATCACAAACAACTTTACCATTAAATAAAAGTTCTTTTTTTCTGGTGTTAATTGTAAATACAACACCTGTTTTCACAGAATATAAATTTTTAAGAACAGGCTCTTCATTCTCATCTAAAATAGTTTCACCATTCTTATTTTTTTTCTTTACCCAATTCTTTAAATCGATTCCTATTCCCCCAGTTACTCCAACGGTTGTAAGAAAAATAGGTGAAATCCCATTAGTTCCCGCGACAATTGGAGCAATATTAACATATGGAATATATGGACTTGCTTGTTTACCAATCCATAATGCTACATTATTAACCCCTGACATCCTAGATGAACCAACTCCCATAGTTCCTTTTTCAGCAACTAGCATAATTCTTTTATTTGGATGTTTTTGTTGTAACTCTAGCAATTCTTTTTGTTTCTTCTCATTGTGTTCAAACATAGATTTTCCGTGCAACTCTCTATCAGATCTTGAGTGAGCGTCGCTTCCTGGTGATAATAAGTCAGTGGAAATATCTCCAACTCCTGCAACATAAGCGACTACTTCAATCTCTTCATCTATTTCAGGAAGTTGTGTGAAAAATTCAGCCTTTGAATAACTTATTAGAATTTCCTTTGCTAATAAATTGTTTGACTTGTAAGCTTCTTCTAGACGGCTCATATCATTTTCGTACAGAAAAACTTGAGACTTTAGTACATCAGCTGCTTTTTTGGCTTGGGAAACCTTATCTCCTAGTGCTATATCAATTAAAACTTTTATTGAAGGCCCGCCTTTCATATTTGCCAATAATTCAAATGCAAAATCGACACTTATTTCTTCAATAACGTATTGATTTTGAATTATTTTTTTTAAGAAGTCTGCTTTTTTATATGCAGCATCAGTCGTTCCCGGTAAAGTGTTGTATATAAAAAATTTTAATGCTTGAGAACGAGAAGATGATTTGGGCTTTTTAATTAACTCAATTATTTCACTAATTAAATCATTACTTTCGATTGGTTTAGGTCCTAATTTTAGAGACTTTCTGTGAAGGATTTCTTTTAAATAATCACCAAATAAACTCATTTTTCAAAATTACATTTTTTAGTCTTTCGAGACAAATAAAAAAATATATATTAGAAGCACATGAAACTGATGTTTGAAAACATAAAAATTGCTTTACAATCTGTTAATAGCAATTTACTGAGAACCGTTTTAACTATCTTTATTATTGCTATTGGTATAACCGCTTTGGTAGGTATTTTAACTGCCATCGATTCTGTAAAATACTCCATCAACGACAATTTCACAAGCATGGGAGCTAACACCTTCAATATCCGCAACAAAGGAATGAAGTTGCGCGCTGGAAAAAGAGGAACAAAACCCAAAAGGTTTCCTTCAATTAAATATGCTGATGCAGTTAAATTCAAAGAAGGATTTAATAGCACTGCAAACACTTCTGTTTCTACATTCGCAACCAGTGTTGCTACTATTAAATACGAAAGCAAAAAAACAGACCCAAATATCAATATAACAGGAACTGATGAAAATTATCTACTTACTTCTGGATACAAAATAGCTGAGGGGAGAAACTTCTCTATTGATGAAATCAACTATGGAAGACATGTAATCATCATTGGAGAAGAAGTAAAAAATATTGTTTTCGGACTCAACAATGCTATTGGAGAAGTGATTGCTGTGGGTAGCAACAAATACAAAGTAATTGGTATTCTAGAAAAAAAAGGGTCAAGCATGGGTTTTGGTGGAGACAAAAATTGTCTTATTCCTATCATCAATTCTAGGCAATACTTCAGCTATCCCAATCAATCTTACACTATTAGCTGTTTAGCAGATGGACCAGAAGAGTTAGACAGTAAAATTGGAGAAGCTATATCTGCAATGCGAGTAGTGAGAGGCCTCAAACCAATTGAAGAAGATAATTTTGAAATTATCAGGAGCGACAATCTAGCTCAAATGTTAATTGACAATATTAAATATGTAACCATTGCCGCCACCCTTATCGGCATCATCACTTTATTTGGCGCTGCTATTGGACTTATGAATATTATGCTAGTATCGGTTACAGAACGAACTAAAGAAATAGGCACACGAAAAGCGCTAGGAGCAACTGCTGCTATTATTCGAAATCAGTTTTTAATTGAGGCTGTTGTAATTTGTCAGCTTGGAGGTATTGCCGGCATTATATTAGGAGTAGCTGTAGGAAATATAACTTCTGTATTTACAGGAGGTTCATTTATTATTCCATGGCTATGGATTCTATCGGGAGTAGTTCTCTGTATATTGGTAGGATTAGTGTCTGGGATTTTTCCTGCAGCTAAAGCAGCAAAACTAGACCCTATTGAAGCTTTACGCTACGAGTAAAAGAACAAGAGCCCACTTTCGTGAGCTCTTGTAATAACCAAACCTATTTATCATAGATTTATTAAGCGGCCACAACCTCTACAGTCAAATTCGCTTTTACCTCGCGGTGCAAACGAATCTCGGCATCATAAACACCAACTGACTTTATGTTGTTCAGCTTAATGAATTTCCTATCCACTTCATGACCCATCTTTTCTAGTTCATCTGCTAAGTGGTTAGATGTGACAGAACCAAACAACTGCTTACCACCCTCAATTGTTTTAGCTACAATCTTTACAGTTAAACCATTGATAGCTTCTGCTTTTGTGTTGGCATCTGTAATAATTTTGTCTTCTTTTTTTGCTCTTTGACGTAAGTTTTCTTCCAACACCTTTCGTGCTGCTTCAGTAGCCAAAACTGCTTTTCCTTGAGGAATCAAAAAGTTACGACCGAAACCATTCTTTACAGTTACAATCTCATCTTTGAACCCTAATTTTTCTACGTCTTGCAATAATATCAATTCCATAATTCGGACCCTCCTTATTTTAACATGTCACCAACATATGGCATCAATGCCAAATGACGACAACGCTTAATTGCTTGAGAAACTTTTCTTTGATACTTCAAAGAAGTTCCTGTTAATCTTCTTGGTAAAATCTTTCCTTGCTCGTTTACAAAACGCATCAAGAAATCTGGATCTTTGTAGTCGATGTATTTAATACCCGCTTTTTTGAAGCGGCAATATTTTTTTCTGTTTTTGTTGTCTACATCAACAGGTGCTAGGTATCTTACGTTATCTGCCATGATTATGCCTCCTGTTTTTTAGTGTCCAATCTTTTTCTTCTTGACTCAGCGTAAGTCACTGCATGCTTGTCTAACTTCACAGTTATCCAACGCATAACACGCTCTTCACGCTTGTATGCAACTTCCAACTTGTTGTTCAACTCAATGTTGTCTGTAGTAAATTCAATCAGGTAGTAAAAACCTGTCTTTTTCTTTTGGATACTGTAAGCCATCTTTTTTAGGCCCCAGTTTTCCTCGGCAACAATCTTTGCCTTACTGTCTTTCAAAAGTTTCGTGAACTTTTGAACCGTTTCCCTCATCTGCTCTTCAGATAAGACGGGATTCATAATGAAAACGGTCTCGTAATGGTTCATAACTTAATAAATTGATTAATAATTAATCCCCTAATTAAAAAGGGGTCGCAAAAGTAGTAAAACAATTTTTATACTACAAGCATATTTCTCTTGTTTTTACTTGGTTTGAATTTCAAACATTATGCTATATTTGTTACCCTCATTTTGACAGATGGAAAACTTCATTGTTTCAGCACGTAAATACCGCCCCGCTACATTCGATAGTGTAGTAGGACAACAATCTATTACAAACACGCTTAAAAATGCCATTAAAGATAATCAAATAGCACAATCCTATTTGTTTTGTGGCCCAAGAGGTGTTGGTAAAACTACATGTGCAAGAATTTTTGCTAAAGAGATTAATCAATTTAACATCGATAAGAAAATTGATGACTTTTCATTTGACATTTTCGAATTAGATGCTGCCTCAAATAATTCTGTTGATGACATAAGAAATTTAACTGATCAGGTTAGAGTTCCACCACAAACTGGAAAATATAAAGTTTACATAATCGATGAGGTTCATATGCTTTCTCAATCAGCATTTAATGCTTTCTTGAAAACGCTAGAAGAACCGCCTGCACATGCTATTTTCATTTTAGCAACTACTGAAAAACATAAAATTATCCCAACGATATTATCGCGTTGTCAGATTTTTGATTTCAAAAGGATACAGGTAGAAGATATAGTTCAGCACTTGGCTTTTGTTGCAAAAAAAGAAGGCGTTAATGCAGAGCATGATGCTTTACACATCATTGCACAAAAAGCAGACGGAGCTTTACGAGATGCGCTTTCTATTTTTGATCAAATTGTCAGTTTTTGCGGGAGCGAAATGACTTATGATTCGGTCATTCAAAACCTCAACATTTTAGATTACGACTATTTCTTTAAAGTAACCGAATCCATATTAGCAAACAGCATTCCTGAATCTTTAAATCTGTTCAACGAAATTCTAAACAATGGTTTTGACGGACATAATTTCATCAACGGATTAGGAGAGCATTTTAGAAATCTTTTGGTTTGTCAAGACAGCGCAACGCTTTCTTTATTAGAAGTAGGGAAAAATATCAAAGATAAATATCAAGCACAATCCACTACTTGTCCGCAACCTCTTTTGTTACAATCCTTAGAGCTTTGCAATAAAGCTGATTTACAATATAAGAACAGTAAGAATCAACGACTGCTTGTAGAAATTACATTGATGCAGCTATGCGGTCTGGACGGCACTTATGTAACCCCTTCGGCTGAAAAAAAAACTTTCGTAGTTAAATCTCAGTCAGCAAATGAGGCTATAGAGACCAACCCCGAAAACACAAACACCTCTTTATCAATAGAAATAAAAAAAGAAGAACCAAAACCAATACCTACTTCTAACGAAGATAAAGTGTTGAAATCGGTTGTTGGTTTAAAAGAAAGACCGGCTAGAAAAAGAACCATTTCTATCGATTTAAATAATTTAAACAAAGAGGAAGTACAGACCGAAAAAGAAGCCCAAAAAGAGCGCATAGAAACACCTTTTACACAAGAAGATTTAGAAGCTAGCTGGAAAAACTACGCTACTAAAATCGGTTTAGAAGGAAAACACAACCTATCCTCTATCTTGAAAGAAAAAAATCCCACTATCAGCAATGGCTGTGTTTTAGAGTTTATCCTCAACAATAAAGTGCAAGAAGAAGTGTTTAACGAAGAGAAATCGAATATTCTCGGTTTTTTAAAAAAGAGCTTATTTAACAACAGCATTCAATTCAACATCAAGATTAAGGAGTTAGAAAAACAAGAAATTAAAGCATATACACCTGAAGAAAAATTTAAAGAAATGGCCGAAAAAAATCCAGCATTATTAAAAATGAAGGATCAATTCGGGTTAGAATTAGACTATTAAATAATTATGAAAACAAAATTAACCTACATCCTCATCATTGCTATCATAGCAGTTATAGGATACAATGTAAATGAGGAAATGAGCAATATTGAAAATCAATACGATAGCTTTGCTAACGACCCACTAAACGCACAAGTTTACACCTTAGACAATGGCTTGAAAGTGTATCTATCTGTTTATAAAGATGCGCCCCGTGTGCAAACTTACATTGCTGTAAGAGCTGGTAGTAAAAACGATCCAGCAGACGCTACAGGATTAGCACACTACCTAGAACACATGTTATTTAAAGGAACTGACAAATACGGCTCTTTGGATTATGAAAAAGAAAAAGTTTTGATTGATCAGATTGAAGCGCTTTACGAAGAGTACCGAACTATCGATATGGATGATGAGGAAAACAGAAGTCGCGTTTGGGCACAAATCGATTCTGTTTCTGGAGAAGCGGCAAAATTTGCCATTGCCAACGAATACGATAAAATGGTTTCTGGCATTGGAGCAAAAGGAACAAACGCCTACACTTCAGCAGAAAGCACTGTGTATGTAAACGACATCCCTTCTAATCAATTAGAGAAGTGGCTATCTATTGAAGCAGAGCGTTTCCGTAATCCTGTTTTCCGTTTATTTCATACAGAATTAGAAGCGGTTTATGAAGAAAAGAATAGAGGTTTAGACAATGATGGAAGGAAGATGTTTGAAGCTATGCTTTCAGGATTATTTCAAAACCATACTTACGGAACACAAACCACAATTGGTACTGTTGAGCATTTAAAAAATCCTTCATTAACAGAGATTAGAAAATACTTCAACAAAAACTATGTGCCAAACAATATGGCTATTTGTCTTTCTGGAGATTTTGACCCTGACCAAGTTATTGTTTGGATTAATGAGAAGTTTGGCTCTTTTGAAAGAAAAGCAGATCCTGAATTTACTCCAGGTGTTGAAGAACCAATCACATCTCCAATTGTAAAAGATGTATATGGACCTGATGCAGAGCGAGTTTATCTAGCCTTCCGATTCCCAGGAGTTGAAGAGCGTGAAACACAGGTAATGCGTCTTATTGATATGGTGTTAAGCAACAGCCAAGCAGGTTTGGTTGACCTAAACCTAAATCAACAACAAAAAGTTTTGAACGCAAGCTGTTTTCCTTACACACTAAAAGACTACAGCACGCATATTTTGTATGGAGTGCCAAAACAAGGACAAAGCTTAGATGAGGTAAAAGACTTGCTTTTAGCTGAAGTAGAAAAAGTAAAGAATGGAGATTTTCCTGATTGGTTGTTACCAGCCATCATTAGCGATATGAAGCTAGACAAAATCAAAAAGAACGAAGCTAATTCTAGCCGTGCCAATGAATTTGTACAGTCATTTATACTAGATATCGACTGGAAAGAATACATCAAAGAATTTGAAGTATTAGAAAGCATTACTAAAGAAGAAGTAATGGGGGTTGCCAACAAATACTACCAAGACAATTATGTAATGGTTCGCAAAAACTTAGGTGAAGACACAACTGTTAGAAAAGTAACAAAGCCAGCCATCACTCCGGTTGAAGTAAACAGAGAAGCGCAGTCTGATTTCTTAAGTACTATATTAGCAACGGATGTTGCAGAAATTGAGCCAGACTTCATCAACTACGAAGAAGACATTGCACACAGCAACTGTGGAGTAGAATTGCTACACAAAACGAACACAGAAAACGATCGTTTCAAGCTCTACTACATTACAGACATGGGTAAAAACCACAATCCTAAACTAGGATTAGCTGTGGATTACCTTAAGTACTTAGGAACAAATGAAATTTCTCCAGCACAAAAACAAGAGGAATTTTACAAACTAGGGTGTGATGTTTCTGTTAATAGTCAAAACGAGCAAACCTATATTTCACTAACAGGGTTAAACGACAATTTCAACGCTTCAGTTGAGTTATTCGAAAACTTGTTAGCCAATGCTGTTGCTAACGACGCAGCTTTGGAAAACTTGAAATTGGATGTATTGAAAAAGCGCGAAGATGCTAAGCTTAATAAGCAAACCATCCTATACTCTGGAATGGCAAACTTCGCTAAGTATGGTGCAGAAAACCCATTTACCAATCAAATTTCTGCAGAAGAACTAATGGCAACAACAGCTGATGAGTTACTAGAAATCATTAGCAACTTAACCTCTTACGAACATCGTGTGTTATACTACGGACCACTTTCTGTAGAGGAAGCCACTAGCGCTTTAAAAGAATTACACCAACTTCCTGAAGAATTAAAAGCGCTTCCTGAAGGTGGAGGTTACGCAGAGTTAGACATTAACAATACCTCTGTTTATGTGGTAGATTATGATATGAAGCAAGCAGAAATTTTAATGGTTGCACAAGGAGCTTCTTACGATGCTACTAAAATGCCATTGATTCGTTTACACAACGAGTATTTTGGCGGAAGCATGGGAAGTATTGTATTCCAAACATTAAGAGAATCAAAAGCATTGGCTTACTCTGTATATAGCACATACAGCTCGCCAAGAACTGCTGATAAGTCGCACTATGTAATGGCTTATATCGGAACACAAGCCGATAAACTAAAAGAAGCAATGATTGGCATGAATGAGCTTTTAACCGAGCTTCCTGCTGCGGAAGCAAACATGGAAAATGCACAAGATGCAATCGTTCAAAAAATTAGAACAGAGCGAATTACTAAAGATAGAGTGCTTTTTAGTTACGAATCTGCTAAAAGATTAGGTGTTGAAAAAGATATGAGAGAAGATGTATATAACAATGTAAGTAACTTCACGATGGATGATTTACAAACCTTCCATAACGAGCATATAAGTGGAAACGAATACACCATTTTAGTGTTGGGAAGCAAGGAAGAATTAGACATGGATGCTCTGGCAGAATATGGCGAGGTAAAATTCTTGACTTTAGAAGATATTTTTGGCTACTAATTGATAGCTTTGCCAGCTGAAATTTTTAGAGATAAAACACAGAAAATGAGCAATCAAAAATCAAAAATAATTTACACCAAAACAGATGAAGCTCCATTTTTAGCAACGCATTCGTTATTGCCAATCATAGAGCGTTTTGCCGCTAAAGCAGGCATTGAAATTGAAACCAAAGACATCTCTTTAGCCGCTAGGGTTTTGGCTGTATTTCCTGAATACTTAAACGAAAACCAAAGGGTAAATGATGCTTTAGCAGAATTAGGAAAAATGGTAAAGAAACCAGATGCTAACATTATTAAACTACCAAACATTAGCGCTTCTGTACCACAACTTACAGCTACAATTGAGGAGTTACAGAACAAAGGGTACGCTATTCCTAACTACCCTGAAACACCTACTAATGATGGAGAAAAAAACATCAAAGCGCGTTATGATAAGGTAAAAGGATCGGCAGTAAACCCTGTTCTTAGAGAAGGAAACTCTGACAGAAGAGCTCCTGGAGCAGTAAAGAATTACGCCAAAGCAAATCCACACTCTATGGGTGCTTGGAGTGCTAATTCAAAATCGCATGTAGCAACTATGGATGCAGGTGATTTCCACCATAATGAAAAGTCTACTTGTGTAACTAACGCTACAGATGTAAAGATTGAGCTTTTTGCTAATGATGGAAGCACTACTACATTGAAAGAAAAAGTATCTTTATTAGACAAAGAAATCATTGATGCAACAGTGATGTCTAAAAAAGCACTTTTAACCTTTTTAGAAAGAGAGATTCAAGACGCAAGAGAGCAAGGAATCTTGCTTTCTTTACATATGAAAGCAACTATGATGAAGGTTTCTGACCCTATCATTTTTGGTCATGCCGTAAGTGTTTTCTTCCAAGATTTGATTTCAAAACACCAAGAAACTTTCAGTGAGATAGGTGTAGATTTTAGAAACGGATTTGGAAACTTAATTGACAAATTACCGTCACTTGCTCAAGATAAAAGAGCGGACATTGAAGCAGACATTGAAGCTACTTTAGCCAACAATGCTAGCTTGGCAATGGTTGATTCTGACAAAGGAATCACTAATCTACATGTTCCTTCTGATGTGATTATTGATGCCTCTATGCCTGCCATGATTAGAACTTCTGGTCAGATGTGGAACAAAGACAATCAAACAGAAGACACCAAAGCAATTATTCCTGACAGTTCTTATGCTAGTGTATATAGTGCTACCATTGATTTCTGCAAAAAAAACGGTGCGTTTGACCCAAAAACAATGGGAACTGTTCCTAATGTTGGTTTAATGGCGCAAAAAGCGGAAGAGTACGGATCTCATGATAAAACTTTTGAAATCTCTACTGCGGGAACAGTAAAAGTAACAGATGCTGCTGGAACTGTTTTAATGGAGCACTCGGTAGAGGAAGGTGATATTTGGAGAATGTGCCAAACCAAAGATGAACCGATTAAAGATTGGGTGAAGCTAGCAGTAAAGAGAGCAAAAGCGACAGGATGGCCAACAATCTTTTGGCTAAATGAAAATCGCGCGCATGATGCAGAATTGATTCAAAAAGTAAACACATATTTACAAAATCATGACACTGCTGGATTAGACATCCAAATCATGGCACCCTACGAAGCGACCATTTTCACCTTAGAAAGATTAAAAAATGGACAAAACACCATTTCTGTCACCGGTAATGTGTTAAGAGATTATTTAACAGATTTATTCCCTATTCTTGAATTAGGAACTTCAGCTAAAATGCTTTCTATTGTTCCTTTAATGAATGGAGGTGGTTTGTTTGAAACAGGCGCTGGAGGTTCTGCTCCAAAACATGTGCAGCAATTAGTGGAAGAAGGTCACTTAAGATGGGATTCTTTGGGTGAGTTCTTAGCATTAGTTGTGTCTTTAGAGCACCTTGCTGAAATAAACAACAATCCTAAAGCACAAGTATTGGCTACTTCTTTAGATAGCGCTATTGAATCTTTATTAAAAAACGGAAAGTCACCACAAAGAAAAGTAGGACAGTTAGACAACAGAGGTTCTCACTTCTACTTAGCTATGTATTGGGCAAAAGAGTTAGCTAATCAAACTACTGACATAGAACTACAATCTGCCTTTGCAGATATTGCTTCACAAATGGAAGCAAAAGAAACAGCTATTGTAGAGGAATTGAACAATGCACAAGGAAAAGCAGAAAATATTGAAGGATACTATCTTCCTAATGAATCTACTACATTCGCTGTTATGCGACCAAGTGTAACCTTTAACACTATAATAGATAATTTATAAGCTAAAGAGAAGTAAGAGATTTGAAGCCCTGTATTTGATAGACACAGGGCTTTTTTAATTAATAAATTTTTGGATTATAATACTCAGGAACCTTTGGGGTAATACCTTGATAAAATTCCTCTATTACAGACATGTCTTTTTCAATATCTCCTGATGGGCAAAGTATTTTCCCCACCCCCGCTTCCTTTCTTTTATAGTCCATAAAAGACAACACAATTGGAACATTGGCTCCTACCGCAATATGATAAAACCCTTGCTTCCATTTTTCTACTCTTTTACGTGTTCCTTCTGGTGCAATTCCTACCACCAATTCTTCACTATGATTAAACAGCTCAGCAGTAAAAGTTACCAAGCTATTGTGTTTCGTTCTATCTACCGGTATACCACCAGTCCATCTAAAAAACCATCCGAAGGGCGGTTTAAACAACTGGCTTTTCCCAAGGTATTTCGCTTCAATACCCAACATATACCCAAATGAACGACCAATTACAAAATCCCAATTAGAGGTATGTGGTGCAGCAATGATGACATACTTTTTTATTTGAGGAATTTCTCCTACTACTTTCCATCCCTGCAACCACAAAATGAATGATGCTATTAACTTTCTCATCCGAAAAAATCGTCTTTAAAATTGACAAGATACAATTTTTTAGTAGCGCGAGTCATGGCTGTGTAGAGCCATCTTAAGTACTCCTTCCCCATCATATCTGGCGTAAAATAACCTTGTTCTACAAATACATTTTCCCATTGCCCTCCTTGCGATTTATGACAAGTAATCGCATAAGCAAACTTGACTTGTAAAGCGTTGAAATAAGGATTTTGCTTAATCTCTTTATTACGTTGATACTTGTGTGGTATGTCTTTATAATCTTCCTCTACTGCAGCGTAAAGCGCTTTGTATTCCTCATAAGTCATAGCAGGAGTTTCGGAAGTAAGCGTGTCTAACAACACTATCACCTCTAAATTTTCCTCATCCGGATAATCTACCAAACGAACGGATAAACGCGCAAATCGACAGTTATACAACTCATTGATTTCATAAATACGCAATACCTCTACGGTATCACCATTGGCAATAAATCCGGCTTTACTTCCTTCTGGTAGCCAAAAGTAATTGTTACGTACCACCATTAAATAATCACCCACCGAAACCTCATCCTCTTGCCATAGAATTTTAGATCTAATTTGTTGGCTATATAAATTCGCTCTTTTGTTAGAGCGACAAATTACAATCGTATCCTCAACTCCACTTTGACTATAACAATCTTCTAAAGCATCTTGCAGGTCCATTCCGCTTTGTAAGCGAACCACTTCAGGATCACAAAACAAAGTAGGGGTTACTTTACTCTTCTGTGCAATTTGATCTCTTAATCGAGTAGCATTTTCTAAAATCAAAGAATCGGATTGCTGGCGCACCACTTGTGTAAGCTCTGCACTATACACATCGCGCTTGTAAGTAATCACTAACACATTTTCATCCAAAGCCGGACTTACATCTAGATTTACAGGTGGAAGCTGTGCTGTATCTCCAATTAAAATCAGCTTACAATTGATGCCATCATACACATACTCTATCAAATCGTCTAGCAACGAACGACCACCAAAAACTTTGTCAGAAACATCTGGAATCATGGAAGCCTCGTCTACTACAAAAACAGCATTACTATGCTTGTTCTTTTGCAAAGTCACATAAGTATTCCCTTTAGAATTAGTCTTCAACCAATAGATTTTCTTGTGGATGGTAAAGGCCTTTTTTCCTGAGTAGGAGGACAATACTTTAGCCGCTCTACCCGTTGGTGCCAACAATACCACATTTTTACCCACTGGCCACAAACTTTTTACCAAAGCACTGACCAAAGTTGTTTTTCCAGTTCCTGCATACCCTTTCAATAAAAACAAACCACGCGCCAAACTATCTGTCACATACTCTGATAGCTGATCAATCACTTCGTGCTGTTGTGAAGTGGGCTCAAAAGCAAAATTTTTGAGCAATAAATCGTGNAGTTTTTTAGTNTGCATATTCAATTTTAGGAAGCAGCTAAATTATCATTTTATCAGCAAAAAAAATGGTAGATTTGCGACTGTTAACATTTAATCTGATAAAGATGAATNANAAGACTATTCGTTTAATTCTTTGGCCAGTAATTATCATTTTGGCTTGGTTTGTATACAGAAGNCCTATTAGCTTAAAAGAATTTCAAGAAGAATCGAACTATAGAAAATCNGCAGTTGTGCAAAGTTTAAAAGACATCCGCACAGCACAAGTTGCTTANAAAGANAAATACAGAGTGTACGCTGACAATTTCAACTCTTTGTTGAATTTCGTTAACAATGATTCTATTGCTTTGGTTAAGGCAATTGGTGAAACTCCAGATTCATTATCAGAAGAGCAAGCTTTAGAAGCCGGCATTATCAGTAGAGATACTGTTTTTATCTCTGCAGGCGAAAGCATTTTTGGCGCAGAATACTTAAACACTCGTGACGAGCGTTTTGATTTTGATTTAAATTCTTTGCCTGAGGTTCCTTTCTCGGAAGGAGAGCAATTTAGCATTGAAGCAGGAAACATTGAAAAAGGAAAAGTTATCGTTCAAGTATTTGAGGTGTCAACAACTTACGCCACTTTCTTAAAAGGGATTGATGCCAATAACAAAGGAATCGATTTAGAAAACATTATACGAGTAGGCTCTATGTCGGAAGCATCAATAAATGGAAACTGGGGTGAGTAATACAACCCATTCTTTATTTGATTTAGCGGCTTTACAACAAAACGCCACCGAACAATATCATTTATCCATTCAGTTAGGGCTGAATGGATTTTCTTTTTGCATTCGAAAAGATAATGTAATCCTAGCGATTGAAAGCTACCACCATGCGCTTTCAAAGTTAGAGGACACACTTAAAAATCATGAGTGGATCAATAAAAAGTATGCTTCTAGACACATCAATATTACCAGCAGAAAACATACATTGATACCGTCTAGTATTTTTGACACAAACGAACAGCAAAACTACCTGCAATTCAATCATCATAGAAGCGAAAATCAAGAGTCTGTTTCAGACAAACTACAGCAAGTAGAAGTACATCAAGTGTATACAATATCCGTTCCAGAGAAAGAACTCATCAACACTTTTTTCCCAAAGGCAACCATTAGGCATTACGGAAGCACTTTAATAGATAGCATCCTGCAACAAAAATCGAACACCCCTCAATTGTACATACACATACAAGAGAAGAGTATGGACATTTTAGTTTCCAACGAAAAAGGATTACAGCTTTTCAACACCTTCAAATATCAATCGGCTGAAGATTTTATTTACTACACCCTCTTTGTTTGCGAACAATTAGAATTGAACCCTGATGAAATTGATTGCTGTCTTTTAGGAGAAATTGATAAACCTTCAGACATATACGATTTGGTTTACAAATATATCCGAAACATTCGCTTTATCAATCGCAATGAAAATGTACAGCTAAGCCCTGTTATCAATCAGATTCCGGAACATTTTTACTATCCGCTTTTACACCAACACTTGTGCGTATAATTGGCGGTAAATACAAGGGAAAAAACATCATTACACCCAAAAATTTACCGGTGCGACCAACCACCGATTTTGCCAAGGAAAGCCTGTTTAACATCTTGAATAATAGAATAGATTTTGAAGAATGTAAACTTTTAGAGCTCTTTGCTGGATCTGGTAATATTGGATACGAATTTGCTTCTAGAGGATGCGAAGAAATCACCTCTGTAGATGTGAATTTTCAATGCATACAATTCATCAAACACATGAATAAAGAATTACAGTTTAACAATCGAGTAATTCGTTCGGAGGCGATGCGTTTTTTGAAGCAGTGTAAAGAACAGTACAACTTCATCTTTGCCGACCCCCCTTACCAAATGGAAGGTATAAACAACATTCCTACTTTGGTTTTTGGAAAGGGGCTTTTGCAACCCAATGGAATCTTGGTCGTAGAACATGAAAAACATTTAAATTTTTCCGAGCATGCAAATTTTCAAGAGAATAGGCAGTACGGACGCGTAAACTTTAGTTTCTTTGTATCATGATTAAGAAAGCTGTTTTTCCAGGTTCCTTCGCTCCTTTTACAAAGGGACACGAATCTATAGTGTTACGAGCATTACCACTTTTTGATGAAATCGTTATTGCTGTAGGTACTAATAGCGAAAAGAACGAATACTTTTCTTTGGAAGAAAGATGCAAATGGATTGAACAAGTTTTTGTAAACGATCCCAAGGTAAGTGTGCAAAAGTACGAAGGTCTCACCATCGATTTATGCGAGAAAGTAAGTGCCAATTACATTTTAAGAGGACTGCGTAATTCTAGCGATTTTAAATACGAAAAAGGAATTGCGCATATGAACCGATCCATGAAAAACCACATCGACACTATCTTCATCATTACCGAACCAGAAGTATCGTACATCAGCTCTACTTTGGTTCGAGATGTAGTAAAAAATGGAGGAGATGTAAGCCAGTTTGTGCCAGATGGGGTGACTATTTAAAAGTCAAGACTAAACTTAATATTCCTCAAAACCAATTTAATATTCGGATAAGTGTTTTCTAAAGCTAATTGCACTGCTTGATCGTTTTTCCATTCCACCAACTCTATACCCTCTTCTGTTTGTGGTATTAAAGGACTTTCGTCTGTGCAGTGCATCAAAAACCAATAGGTTATTTTCAGTACATTTTCTCCTGCTTGTCGATAAGTATGGTAGGAAACAGCTAATTCTTTTACAATGGTTAATTGGCTTATTCCACACTCTTCCTCTACCTCACGCAACGCACATACCGGAATAGACTCATTGACTTCCAGCTTTCCTTTCGGCAAATCCCATTTCCCATTACGATAAATAAATAGCATTTCTTGATTTTTCATCACCACTCCTCCTGCAGCTTCTATCACAGTAAAGTTTTGTTTAAACGCTTGCCAAGCAATCTCTACATCAGCTACTTGTACATAACAACTAGATACTTCTCCACGCACCAATTGATTTACCACTTTGCTCCAAGGAAAATTGAGCGAATAAGTCATTACATTTGGAGCAGATAAAGCTGCTTTTTTGCCAATTACTAATGGGCGGTTGTTGATAAAAACTTCATACATTTGCGGCATGATTTTAAACGCAGATATCGCTCAGCAAATTGCAAAATCATTATTGCAAATCAAAGCCGTAATCTTACAACCTAACAAACCCTTTACTTGGGCTTCTGGATGGAAATCTCCTATCTATTGCGACAACCGAATTACACTTTCTCATCCTGAAGTAAGAACTTACATCAGGCAAGAGATGACACAAGCCGTAGTTGATAAATACGGTAAGCCAGATGTGATTGCTGGAGTAGCCACAGGAGCCATTGCGCAAGGTGTGTTGGTAGCGCAAGAACTAGGCATTCCTTTCACCTATGTGCGTGCTTCTGCCAAAGGACACGGTCGTCAAAACCTCATTGAAGGAAAAGTAGAGAGTGGACAATCCGTTGTGGTTATAGAAGACTTAATCAGTAGCGGAAAAAGCAGCTTGGCTGCAGTTGATGCGCTAAGAGAAGCAGGTGTTGATGTAAAAGGAATGGGTGCCATCTTTACTTATGGTTTTGAGTCAGCAACTCAAAACTTTAAAAATGCCGATTGCGAATTATTTACTTTAGGCGATTACGATAGCTTAATTGAACAAGCTTTAGCCACGCGTTACATTTCGGAAAACAATGTGTCCCTACTTAAAGATTGGCGTAAAGACCCTGCAAACTGGAAAAAATAACACCATGACAAGAATAGAAAGCCAGCAAGTAGCCGTTAACAAATCGGCAGAAGAAATTTACAACTTCATCAGCAACTTCAATAATTTCAATCAGCTTATGCCAAGCTCAGTGCAAGTTTTAGAAACTAGCGAAGATACTTGCTCTTTTTCCTTGAAAGGCATACCAACCATACGTTTGAAAATTGGCGATAAAACACCATTTACACATGTATCAATGCTAGCTGATGGCGGACAAATTGAGTTTAGATTAAACTGTTGTTTAGAAGCAAATGGAGACAACTGCAAAGCGCAATTATTTTTTGAAGCAGAACTGAATATGATGATGAAAATGATGGTAGAAAAACCATTAACCAACTTCTTAAACATCTTAGTGGACAGATTGAAAGAAATCAACTAACAAACTCCACTTCACCCATAGCATAAACTGTTGTATCTCCTTGATACAGCAGTTTTATTTTCCCCGTTTTATCCACCCCTAAAATTTGGGCTTCAAAGCGTTTATCTCCTAATTGGAAAGTTTTCATTTGCTGGAAATGAAATAATGAAGCATGATAATCGGCATCAATCTTTTCGAAGTGACCGGCCTTAAACTGCATGTATCTTTTTTCTATGTAATTGCACAAGACTTCCAACACGACTTCTATATCAAAATTTTGCTGTAAAACTTGCTTTAAAGAAATTGGATTAGGTAAATCTTTAGCAAACTCTTCTTGATTTATGTTAACACCCACTCCTACTACAGTCTCTTGCAAAAAGCTCCCTCTCATACTATTTTCTATCAGAATTCCTGCAAGCTTTTTATCACCTACATAAATATCGTTTGGCCACTTTATTTTTGCTTCCACAGCTAAGGAAGTAACACCTTCACACACTCCTAAAGCAATTGCTTTGTTTAAAAAATATTGCTCAGAAAGGCTAACTTTTGGCTTAAAAACAATGCTGAACGTTAATGACTTTCCTTCTTCAGTAAGCCACAATTTCCCTCTCTGCCCTTTCCCTTGAGTTTGAAAAGGAGTCCACACCACCGTTCCATCAGGAAGTGACTTATCTGACAACAATTCCCAACAACAATCGTTAGTAGATGAAAGTGATGAAAACTTCAATAAATTATGGCCAACAAATAAGGTGTTCATACCAAGCAAATGAACGAATAAAATTCGTTATTTTGCAAAGTATTTAGAACAGAAAAAAACAAGCAAAAAGTAGATGAGTAAAAAGAAGATGCTGGACGCAGCCGACATTCTTGCCAATGTGATTATAGAGGGAATGCAAGAAAATAAGGCGAAAGAAATTGTGAGTTTGAACCTTAAAGAAATTGAAACAGCTGTTTGTGATTATTTCATCATTTGTCACGGAACATCTAACACCCATGTTTCGGCTATAGCAGATTCTGTAATTGACGAAACCATCAAAACTCTAAAAGACAAACCTTTCAACAGAGAAGGATTGGAAAACGGTGAGTGGATTTTGTTGGATTACGGAAATGTGGTAGTGCACGTTTTCCAAAGAGAAACAAGAGACTTTTACAACATCGAAAAATTATGGGGAGATGCATACATCGACCAAATCAAAGACATAGCATAAACATGGAGAAGAAACAACCAAATAAACCTAAAGGATTCAAATTAAATTTTTATTGGATTTACGCAATTATAGCGATAATCTTTTTTGGTATTCAGTTAATGAGCGCCAATACTAGCAGTAAAGAGATTAGCTGGCAAGAATTCAACACAGAAATGCTTCAAAACCATGATGTAGAAAAGGTAGTTATCTTAAACAAGGAAACTGCACAAATTTACATCAAAGAGGAGGCGTTAAGAAAAGAAAAACACAAGTCGGTCAGCCAAAAAGCATTTAGAAGTGGTGCCAACAAAGGCCCTCACTATTTTTTTGAAATGCCATCAGAAATTTTTGAAGAAAGGCTGAAAGAAGCCCAGTCAGATTTCGACAAGGAAGAGCAAATTAGTGTAACTTATAAAACACAAAAAGATGTGTTGGGTGATGCTTTAGGATGGATTTTACCACTTGTTATCATGATTGCGATTTGGATGTTCTTCATGCGCAGAATGAGTGGTGGTGGTGGTCCTGGCGGACAAATCTTCAATATCGGAAAATCGAAAGCTACGCTATTTGACAAAACAAAGGTAAATGTAAGCTTCGAAGATGTAGCCGGACTAGAAGGAGCAAAAGAAGAAATTGAAGAAATTGTTGATTTCTTAAAGAATCCAAAAAAATACACCAGCCTTGGAGGTAAAATCCCAAGAGGAGCGCTTTTAGTAGGCCCTCCAGGAACAGGAAAAACATTATTAGCTAAGGCTGTTGCAGGTGAAGCGCAAGTGCCTTTCTTCTCTCTTTCAGGATCCGATTTTGTGGAAATGTTTGTAGGGGTTGGTGCTTCAAGGGTGCGTGATTTATTCAAACAAGCTAAAGAAAAAGCACCTTCCATCATCTTTATTGATGAAATTGATGCCATTGGTAGAGCAAGAGGTAAAAGCAACATTACTGGTGGTAATGATGAAAGAGAAAATACCCTGAATCAGCTATTAACCGAAATGGACGGATTCGGAACTAACTCAGGCGTTATCGTTGTAGCCGCTACAAATAGAGTTGATATTTTAGACAGAGCGCTTCTTAGGGCTGGTAGATTTGATAGACAAATCTTTGTTGACCTTCCAGATTTGCGTGAGCGTAAAGAGATCTTCGAAGTACACCTTCGACCACTCACGTTAGGGAAAGATGTAGATGTTGACTTTTTATCTAAGCAAACTCCTGGTTTTTCAGGAGCAGACATTTCTAATGTATGTAACGAAGCAGCCCTTATTGCTGCTCGTAACAACAAAAAAGTAGTAGAACGTCAAGACTTCCTAGATGCCGTCGATCGTATTATTGGTGGCTTAGAAAAGAAAAATAAAATCATCTCCAAAAAAGAGAAGAAAACCGTTGCTTACCACGAAGCTGGACATGCGGCTGTAAGTTGGTTTAAAGAACATGCATCTCCATTGGTAAAAGTGACCATCGTTCCTAGAGGTAGATCTTTAGGTGCAGCTTGGTATTTACCAGAAGAAAGGCAACTAACTACTACCGAACAAATGATGCACGAAATGTGCGCTACTTTAGGTGGTAGAGCTGCAGAAGAAATCATCTTTGGAGAAATCTCTACTGGTGCTTTAAGCGATTTAGAAAAAGTAACAAAGCAAGCTTATGCGATGGTGAGCATATATGGACTTAATAACAAAGTAGGAAACATTAGCTACTACGATTCTAGCGGTAGAGACTCCTTTACAAAACCATATAGCGAAGCAACTGCTAAAACCATAGATGAAGAAGTAAGCAACTTAATTGAAAGCTGCTATAAAGAAGCAAAAAGAGTGCTTACCGAACACAAAGATCAACTGACTGAACTCGCTGAATCTTTACTTAAAAAAGAAGTAATCTTCAAAGAAGATTTGGTTCGCATATTCGGAGAAAGACCCGGAGAAGAAACAAGCAAAGATGAACCAAACAAAGTGGAGCATACTGA
>PAYR01000011.1 GCA_002715345.1 Flavobacteriales bacterium
TTTACTGAATAATAATAAATAGTATTTTCTGGGAAAGTAGACTCATCTATAAAAAATGATGAATTGTCTTGCCCTACTACAGCCTCACCTATATAAAGGGGTTGACCATTTTCAATAAATGTTCTATAGAAGCGCATATTTCTTACACTCGCTTGTTCATCACAAACAGCGTATATTTCAATATCATTGTCTTCATTAACAGTCACTCTATTCAGATAAGTAAATGTCGGTTGATTCAGTTCTGTTGTTGAAGCCGAAACCCTACTACCTTTTGCTACTGTATCTTCATCATTAAATGCTGCAATAATATATCTATACTTTGTAGAATAATCCAAGTTATCATGCAAATACGACAACGAATTCTCATTTAGATAAACAATTGTATCTAACACTTCATTTTTAGTCAAAGTTTCCTTACCAATAATTGTTAATTTATAGCCTTGAAAGCCTTGCATGTTTAAATAAGGATTCCAGGATAACATGTTTTCCCTTGAACAATTAGGTAAATCTGCGTTAATCAACAATGTATTATGAGGAAGAGATCGTTGACTATAATTACCTAATAAATCGTAAGAAGCCACACTGTAATATTCAATCTCTTCATCAGAATTAGAATCTGTTGTTATGTATAGATATGTTAACGCATCAGGAACGGTGTCTAATATAACCCACAGACCAGCTAAATCTTTTTTATAAATATAATATCCTTCTACAGTAGGATCTTCACAAGTCCAATGAATATGCACTTCATTACTTATTGAATCGACCGAAACATGAGTAAGAGTGGGTATTTGAGGATCTTGAGCTTGAACAAATCCAAACACAAAACAAATACATATAGTTAAAAATATTCTCAAAATTAATACTGAATTCTAGAGAACAAAAATACCGATAATTTATTGCTTAAACAGAAAGGTTTTGAAGTTCGTTTTTAGCTGATAGAAACTCTTTCCAAATCTCTTCTACCACTTTGGCTGCTGGCTTAATCTCATTCATTAAACTCGAGATCTGCCCTACTTCTAATTCTCCTTCTTGTAAATCTCCCAAAAACATTCCTTTTTTAGCACGACCTCTTCCAAGTAATTCTTTCAACTCCTCTTGGGTAGCTCCCCTTTGATAAGCAGCCTGGACTTCATGATAAAATTCATTTTTCAACAATCGAACAGGGGTCAACTCTTTTAGGGTAAGCTCAGTATCTCCTTCTTTTGCATGAAGCACATAATCCTTAAATTTTTGATGCGCTGAAGACTCTGGAGTAGCAATAAATCTACTTCCTATCTGAACTGCCTCAGCTCCCAAAGCCATAGCTGCCAACATTCCTTTTCCTGTTCCGATACCTCCAGCCGCTATTAAAGGAATATCTATCGATTGGCGAACCATAGGAATCAAACACATAGTAGTTGTTTCTTCCCTACCATTATGTCCACCAGCTTCAAAACCTTCAGCCACTATGGCATCTACACCAGCTTCCACACATTTTTTTGCAAACTTGACATTACTTACCACATGGACTACAGTAATGCCATGTTCTTGTAAATGAGCTGTCCACTTTTTAGGATTTCCAGCCGAAGTGAACACAATTTGAACACCTTCATCTATCAAAATTTGTATATGATCATCAATCTGAGGATATAACAATGGTAGGTTTACTGCAAATGGCTTGTCGGTTGCTGATTTGCATTTTTGAATATGCTGCTTTAAAACTTCTGGATACATAGATCCTGAGCCAATGATTCCAAGTCCTCCAGCATTGGAAACTGTAGAAGCAAGCTCCCAACCACTACACCAAATCATCCCCGCTTGAATAATGGGATATTTTACACAAAATAGTTTTGTTATTCTATTGCTCATTCTATCTTTGTTGCGATTACGAAAATAGGTAATTTTATCATCATGAATAGAGACAAAAAAATATTTGACCTGATAGAACAGGAAAGAGAACGCCAAACACATGGCATCGAGCTAATTGCTTCTGAAAACTTTGTAAGCAATCAAGTCATGGAGGCTACGGGATCTGTACTAACCAATAAATATGCAGAAGGATTTCCCAGACGCAGATATTACGGTGGGTGCGAAGTAGTAGACCAAGTAGAACAGTTGGCTATTGATAGAGCTAAAGAACTATTTGGTGTAGAATACGCCAATGTGCAACCACACTCCGGATCTCAAGCCAATGCAGCTGTTATGTTAGGTGTATTAAAGCCTGGTGATAAAATTTTAGGATTCAACCTAGCTCATGGAGGACACTTAACACACGGATCTCCAGTAAACTTTTCAGGAAAATTATACGAAACAAGTTTTTACTCGGTAGAGGAAGAAAGTGGACAAGTAAACTATGACACTATTTCGGAAACCGCTTCTAAAGAAAAACCACAATTGATTATTTGTGGCGCATCTGCTTACTCAAGAGACTGGGACTATAAACGATTTAGAGAAATTGCTGATAGCGTAGGTGCACTTCTATTGGCAGATATATCGCACCCCTCTGGATTGATTGCCGCCGGAATTTTAAATAATCCTGTAGAGCATTGCCATATTTTAACCACTACTACCCATAAAACTCTTAGAGGACCAAGAGGCGGTATGATTATGGTTGGCAAAGACTTTGAAAATCCTATGGGTCTAACTACTCCGAAAGGAAAAGTACGCATGATGTCTTCCATTATGGATTCTGCTGTGTTTCCTGGATCGCAAGGAGGACCATTAGAGCATGTAATAGCTGCCAAAGCAGTTGCATTTGGCGAGGCATTAAAGCCAGAGTTTAAAACATATACTGAGCAAGTGATTAAAAATGCAAAAGTGATGGCTCAATGCTTTGTAGACAAAGAATACAAGGTAATTTCTGGAGGAACAGATAACCATTGTATGCTGCTCGATTTACGCTCTAAAGGAATTACCGGAAAAGAAGCAGAAAACACCTTAGTTTTAGCAGATATTACCGTAAATAAAAACATGGTTCCTTTTGATGATAAATCGCCATTTATCACTTCTGGAATGCGTGTAGGAACACCTGCTATTACTACGCGTGGGGTAAAAGAAGATACCATTCCGCAAATAGTAAATTTAATTGACGAAGTGTTGATGAATATCGATAACGAAACTATTATTGCCGATGTTCGCAAAAAAGTAAATGCTTTGATGAGCCAATATCCTCTTTTTAGTTAATTATACAATTTCCTAAAGAAAATGAAATAAACCCTGCTTTTTAGCGGGGTTTATTGTAACAATTAAATGAGTAAATTTGCAGGTATCCTATTAGATATAGATGGCATCTAAAATATTAACACCTAGACAAAAACTCATCAATATGATGTATTTGGTGTTTTTAGCCCTTCTTGCCATGAATATTGATGTAAACTTTATTGACACATTTCAAGACNTAAATGCATCAATCCAAAATTCAAATGAACAGTTTATTGANGAACGAAGACATAAACTCAATAAAATTGAAGAAGCNATTGCTGTTGATTCTTNTTTATTTCACNCCTTTCAAGATAATGCCACTAAAGTAATTTACACTATTGACTCTGCTATTNNTTACATCNATGATCTAGAACGCAGAATCTTAAATAAAGGTGGTGGTTATTCANAATATGGNTANCCNAAAAANGCAACTAACTCATTAATCCCATCNAGGATATTATTAGNAAANAATGCTGCAGACACATTGCATTTATTACTTATAGAAACAGTTAAACAACTGGAAAGTATCATTGATTCTAGCGACAAAAAAATAGTAAGTGATGTTGTAAGAATTGATAAAGAAATTACCAATTTTTTTGGTAAACAAATAACATGGAAATCATATCACTTTAACAACATAGCCCAGGGGGCTGTTTTAGCAACCCTAAACAGATTTAAAAACAACTTACTTATCATAGAATCACACATTTTATCCAATTATGAAAATCGAATCTTTAACCTCTTAACTTCAGGGCTTAGTTCTTTTGATGTCACAGATTCATTGTGGATGGATGTCAATATTATGAATGCACATCAATTTAGAGTAGGTGAACAAATTTTCATTATTCCAAGCTTACCACAAATTTACAATGACAATCTAAATAATATTACAACAACTATTAGCGACCAATATGGAAACACAGTTCAAAAAGGTGTAGTTACTGATGATGGATATATAATTTCGTATTTAGCAAGTGATCCGGGAACTTATACGGTAACCACAGATGTTAGTCAGGAGGGTAAAAGTATTTATAAAGCAACGAGAGAGTTGAAAATTGTGGAACAAGAAATAGTTGTTAATTATATTATTAACGAATACATCAAACTAGATGGATACTCTTCATTGTTTATAGGTGTAAAAAATCCAATAATTATAGAACACCCAAAGTTTGACTTAAAAGATTTAAAAATAACAATTGACAATGGTCGATTAAGTAAATTCAAAAATAATATAGCTATTATCCCTGAGCGATTAGGTGTTTGTTCCGTGGAATTAAATGACCCTAGCGGAGAACTTATATCTAGCGCATCTTTTATTGTAAAGCATCTACCTGACCCATATCCATTCATTAATAATCAGTATCAAAATGAGGTGTCTTCAAAAATATTTAGAGTACTAACAGGAATATCAGCTGGAATTGAAGGGTTTGAATGGAATGACAGTTTTGAAATCACATCTTTTAACACTAAAAAAATAGATAGAAATGGAAGAGTGGTTGTTGATAATAAAAGCTTCGGACCATATTTTGAGTATGAAACCCTAAAGCACATTAGAAACGCAAAAAAAGGAGAGACCTTTATCTTCGATAATATATTAGTGAATAGTGCAGACGGAAGAAATAGAGTAATAACAGGATTAGTTGTAAAAATAATATAGCGTGAATCCATTTTTACTTAAGAAAACCAATCTGATGTACCTTGTGCTTTTAGCAATGATGGCCGTAAATGTAAAGGTAGATTTCGCAAACACCTTTGAAGATGTAAACAAGTCGATTATAAAGTCAAATAACAAGTATAAATCAACCAACTCAAAGACTTTAACAAACATACAATCTGCACAAAAATTAGACTCGTTAATGTATTCGCATTATTGGGAGAAATCAAAAAGTGTTTCTAAAATCTCCTCTCATGCTATTCATTATTTAGATAGTATACGTTCTTTTTTACTTTTAAATACAGGCGGATATAATGAGTTTGGATATCCAAAAAACTCCGTTTCTTCAGAGGCTGTAGATAAACTCTTTATTCGTCAGTCGGAAGGAGAAAAGATTAGAACTCAAATTTTAAATGTTAAAGCCTCATTATTAAATATAATAGGCGAAGAAAAAGCGTTCTTAATAAATGGCATTATTAACACTGAGAATTATATTGTCAATTCATCAGGAGTTTCTGTAAAATGGGAGGATTATCATTTTGACAATATCGCTTTAGGAGGTGTCTTAGCGACCTTAAGTAGGTTGGAAAACGGATTGTTGATAATGGAATCTAACATCATCAACCACTACTATTCAATTATTTCTAATAAACTAACAGCAAATATCACATCTGATGATTTATCTGACAGTTTGAAAATCAATTTTAAGCTCTTTAGTAACAAACAATTTAGTTTGGGAGATAGAATAAAGATGACAACCCACCTACCTCAACATACAAAAACAGATTCTACTACATATACAAATATCTTGCTTGATAAAGAAGGAAATGAAGTAAAAGAAAATATAGAGATAGATGTTGAAAATAAAGAAATCATCTACTTAGCTGAAAAACCCGGAGAATTCACACTATCATCTTCAATACAAGAAGGAGAGCGATTGATTTTTAGAAAAGAAAAAAAATTCAAAATAGTTGACACAAGAGTTGTAAAACAAATTGTAGTAAATGAAATTGTAAAAATTGAGCATCATGACAACCTATTTGCTGGAGTAAAACAACAGATATTCATTAAACATCCTCAACACCTAACACATGAATTAGAAATTAAAGTCTTAAATGGTGATTTACTAAAGGTGGGTAATGAATTCTACATTTTTTCGAGAAAACCTGGAATAACCTCTATCCAATTATATAAAGGTAACAACAAAGTGGGAGAGGCAAAATTTATCGCAAAATTACTACCCGAACCAATACCAATGATTAATGGCGAATTTCAAAATGAAATTTCTGCGAATATTTTCAAAGTAGTTGATAAATTATCAGCGGGCGTTCCTTCTTTTTTATGGAATGATCATTATGAAGTTTTATCATTCGAATTAAAGAAATTAGACCGATACGGAAAATTAGTCGTTAGTTTTGAAAATCAAGGGGCATACTTTAATTCTCAAACAATTCAACAAATTCATGACGCTAGAAAGGGAGATGTTTTTATTTTTGACAAAATTTTGGTTAAAAGTGCAGATGAAAGAATTAGAGAGATCACTAATTTAATATTGACTATTAAATAATGCAAAAGCATTTTAAGTATATACCTACACTCATTGTACTAGTGTTTTACTCATTCCTTGTAACAGCACAAGAAAAACCCTTAAAACATTTACAAGGTTTTTTCTCTTCTGATCTACATCTTCACAGTGACACATCATACTTAATATCTTACAATATAAAAATTGGTTCTGAGGCCATGATGTATGTTGCATCAGGTACAGAAATCATTTTTAATAGTGGAGCCTCTATCACAGTAGATGGAGGTTTAAATATGGAAGGAAGTCATACTAATAAAGTATTATTAAAAAGTAAAAATGAAAACTTTCAAGGTATTGGTATAATTATAACCGGAAAAGAAGGGAAAAACATAAACCTACAGTATACAGTGTTTGATGGGTTATTAATACCCTTAACCTTTCAAAATAATTGGTACAGAGAGAATGTTAATATAACTAACAATATATTCAAGCATACCTACACAGAACAGGCTGCCATAAAAATTAACCGATTGAATCAATTAAAATTAGACACAATCTGTAATTTTAACTTTAGTCAAAATAACTTTATTGAAAATTCAGCTTCTATAGATTTAGGTTATTTTGAAGATGATATTTTGAAATTAAAATTTGAAAACAACCTTATAAACTCAAATCTATCTTTTGGATTTAACACTGACAATCCTGAAAGATCTTCTACACATGTAAGGTACAATTCAGAAGGATTAAAACATAAACATAGTATTAAGAATAATGCTTTTTTTGGCAATTACCACATCAACGGATTTAAGGATGAAGATGTTAAAGAAGTGAATTTCGGTGTTCAAGGAGCAGCAACAGACATCAATCTAGGTGAAAATTACTTTGGATCCCCTTCAGTAACCATGCAAGAAAGGTTTATTCATTTCTTCCAGAACAATCAATTTCCTATTGTAAATTATCAGCAAATTGGAAAGCCAAATAGTAAATTTCACGCACATTCATATAAACAAACTGATAACAACAATAATGTAATAGCTAATAATCAAGCTCTTGATTTTAGCAATAATGAATTCACTTTATATTTCAATAGAGTTGTTAGTTTTTCATCTTCTATAGACTCTGTTGAATTTGTTCAATACGATTCTTTAATTAGCGATATTATCATCACAAAGATTCCAATCACAGGCAAGCTGTCAAATGATAGTTTAAGTTTTGTTTTTAAGTTTCCTACACTTGATTTTGAGACAAATAAAGGTTGTATTATTACACCAACCTTCATTGATTCTGAAGGATTCAAGACGCCTCGTTTAGTTCTTGGAAAAACACTGTTAATTGACTTGTTTTCTCATGATTCATTTGGTCAATTCAGTGAGATCACCGAAACACAAAACAATCTAAACTCAATTTTAAGTACAAACAATCTCAATAAACAAGAAAATAAAAAAAAACCTAAAACATTTTTGTTTGACGCAGGGCTCTTTTTTGGTAAGACTGCTTATAGAGGAGAACTTACAATGGATGGTATGCCATATGCTTCTGGTATGTTTTATAGAATGACTATAAACGAAAACACTTCATTTAAAGCAAGTATGAATTATGGTAAGGTTAACGGTAGCAGTCAGGGAGCTACTTTTTGGAAAAACCTATCATTCTCTTCTGAGATAATCGAACTATCCTTACAAACTGAAATAAATCTTGTCAACTTTGATCAAAAGAAAATAGTTCCATCTTTATTTTTTGGTATAAGCGTTTTTCAATTTAATCCAAAAGCTAGTATAACTGATTCTCTGAATGGTTATAATTATACTTACAATTTACAACCGCTAAATACTGAACAGCTAGATGAGCCTTATAAACTCACTCAGCTATCTATCCCTTTTGGTGTAGGTATAAAAAAAATTATGTTAAAAAAATGGGTAGTCGGTTTAGAAATAGGAGTTAGAAAAACCTTTACAGATTATCTTGATGATGTAAGTGGATTTTATGCTGAATATGATAATTTTGAAGACCCAATTGCAGCACATTTTTCGGACCCTTCAAGGGTGATTACTAATGATAATAATGAAGAAATATATAATTATCAGAAACCTGGACTAAGAGGAGACCCGTATAATAAAGATTGGTACATTTTTATGGGATTAAATATAAGTTCATTAATAAAGTGATAAAACATATAAAACATATCATTTTTGTTTGCTTTATACTTTTGGTGGGACATTCCTCATTGGCACAGTGTGACATGGAACTAAGCTTCAACACTACAAACCTAACTTGTTATGGCGGAAGTGATGGAAGCATAACCACTACCATATCTAATGGATTTCCAAGCTATATACAATGGTCGGGTCCATTTGGATTCTCTTCAAGCAATCAGTCTATATATAATTTATACCCTGGCGATTATACTATAACAATTTTATACGGGAACGGATGTAACATTAATGAAACTGTGACTATAACACAGCCCGAAGAAAACACTAATACAATTGTAACTACAGACGTTGCTTGTTTTAATGGGTCTAATGGTTCTGCATTTGTTATTGGTGGTGGTCCTGGACCTCACTCCTACGTGTGGAATATGGGGTATTCTAGTCAAGCCGTTAGCAACTTAGCCGCAGGAGAAATAAGTGTAGAAGTTACTGATGCTAATGGCTGTACTTCAACTACTGTTGATACTATTTTTGAACCTGAACAATTAACTACAGATATTAGTAGTACCAATGTAACTTGTGCTGGTGCTGGTGATGGTACAGCTGCAGCGTTACCTTCGGGAGGTACTCCCCCCTATTTTTACAGTTGGACATACCCAAACAATATCACAGCTTCTGACAGCATGATTACTGGTTTAGGATCGGGTACTTATCATGTTATTGTTTGGGATATAAAAGGATGTACATCAAACTCTTCTTCCACTTCTATACAGAACCCACCGCCTTTAAATGCAAATGTGGATGTTATTGATAATACATGTTTTGGTTCGCATGATGGAAGTATATCTATTTCTACTTGGGGAGGAACTCCTCCCTATACATATCAATGGTCAAATGGCGACACCACAAACCCATTAATTGATATTCAAGCAAATATTAGTCAAAATGTAGTAATAACAGATGCTTCTGGCTGTACAATCAATAGAGGAGGTACTGTTTCACAACCTTCTGATATAGAACCATATATAAATGAAGTTATTGATGCATTATGTTATGGTGTACCATCTGGATCGGCAACAGTTTTTGCTAATGGAGGAAATCCTCCATATTCTATCTTATGGGAAAATGGAGATTCTACTTTTTTAGCGGATAGTTTATTGGGTGGTTATAACTCTTTTATTTTTACAGATAATAATAATTGCCAAAAGGAAGATTCTGTTTATGTTGATTTTCCACCGCCAAACTTTTTAATTTCTTCAGAAAAAACAGATGTATCCTGCTATGGTGGAGATAATGGTACTGCCACTGTGAGTATTGATGGAGATCCTTTGTATTATGATATTCATTGGTCTACAGAATCTACTCAAGAATCTATAAATAGCTTAAGTGCTGGAATATATAATGTTTTAGTGACCGACACCGCAGGATGTTATCTTACTGAAGATGTTCATGTACTACAGCCAGACAGTATTCAATTAAGCACTGTAACTACAGACGCACTTTGTTTTGGAGATAGCACAGGTACAGCTACTGTAAATATTATTGGTGGCGTTGGTCCATTTAATAGAGAATGGTATGATATAGATTCAACCGCCCTTCCACAAGGTGTGTACCAAGTTCTGTTAACAGATTTTAATGGGTGTATAGATTCTATCGAGTTTTTAATCAACCAACCGGATAATATATCTCTAAACATTAGCACTACAAATGTTCTATGTAATGAAGAAAGTAATGGGACTGTCAATATTTCAATTAATGGTGGAACAATACCGTACAATGAAAATTGGTTTGGAATAGTTACGGATTCATTATCTGCAGGCACTTATGACTATCATGTTGTTGATAATCATGGCTGCTTCAAAGACACCAGCTATATAATTACAGAACCTGAACAACTTGTAACAACTGCAAGCGTTACAAATATTCCTTGTTTTGGTCAATACGGTGCTGCTAAAGCAATAGTAAATGGCGGAACAGAGCCTTACAACTATTTATGGAACACATTCTCATTAGAAGATTCTATTGGGTCATTGCTACCAGGACCTTATAATGTTAGCATCACAGATGCCAATGACTGCGAATCATTTTATGCCTTTACTATTACTCAACCAGTAGAAATATCTACAAGTAGTGTATTTTCTGGGGTTACCTGTTATGGCGCTGATGATGGTTGGGCTTTTGTAAATGCAGTTGGTGGCACAGATCCATTAAGTATTTTATGGAATGATGGACAAGATTCTACGACAGCAATAAGTCTCTCTGAAGGAACATACATTGCTACTATTTCTGATGCCAATGGGTGTCAAAAAATTGTAGATGGATATATTTCTGAACCAGCTCCTACTAATTATGATTTTGATGTAGAAGAAATTAGTTGTTTCGGTGATGACAATGGAGAAGTCACATTAAATATTTTTGGTGGTTCACCTCCATTTGAATACACTTGGAGTAATGAAGACACTGTCTCTACCATAACTGGCCTTATTGCAAATGTTTTTTACTCTGTAAATGTTATTGATGAAAATGGATGTACATTTAAAGACAGTATTAAATTAGAACAACCTCCACTTTTTGAAGTAACTGAAATAGAAACTGAAAATGTAAACTGTAATGGAGGGAATGATGGAAGTATAGAGATTAACTTTATAGGTGGAACTCAACCATACATTATAGATTGGTTTGGAGAAGAATCAGATGCTCTTAGTGCTGGTGAATACAATGTGTACATCACTGACTTTAATGGGTGCGAACCAATTGACACTCTAATTACCATTTTGGAACCTTCTAATGCTTTAGAATTAAACACTTTTAAAACTGATATTTCATGTTATGGAGAAAGTGACGGGCAGGCTTTTGCAAGCGCAAATGGAGGTACGCCACCCTACTTATATCAATGGAATACTTTCCAAACTGACTCATTCATAAACAACCTTCCTCTAGGAATTTATAGTGTTACTGTTACAGATGCTAACAACTGTACTTCTATAGATGGATTTAGTGTAACACAGCCAACTAATATTAGTGCAGCTATGTTGACAACAGATGTAAATTGCCATGGGGGGGCTGATGGCACTGCATTTGTAGATGTGAATGGAGGAACATCTCCTTACTCTTTTGTGTGGAGCGATGGACAATCTAATCAAACAGCTGAAAATTTAGAAGAAGGAACTTATACAGTAACAATTATTGACGATAATGAATGTCAACATTTCTCTGCGGGAAGTGTTTTTGAACCAGGACCAACAAATCTACAACTGTCTTCTAATAATCCAAGTTGTTATGCATATACCAATGGAACTGCTGAGGTTAGTGTTTTAGGAGGAAGTGCTCCATTCTCTTACAATTGGAAAGAAAACGGTAATAATGTCTCATCCTCAACTGTTGCAAATGGCTTATCTGCCAACATCAATTATATTATTGAAGTAACAGATGGCGATAATTGTCTTCATACAGACTCTATAACATTATTTCAACCAGATGTAGTTTCTGTATCCTCTCTTTCAGTGAATGATGTAAGCTGTCATGGAGATGAAACAGGTTATGCTATAGCAACCCCTATTGGAGGAACATCTCCTTATAGTTTCAACTGGAGTAATGGTTCTACGAGCTCTTCTGCAAATGGACTTGGTGCAGGAATTTACACTGTTTCTATCTCCGACAACAATAATTGTCCCTCTGCAGACAGCGCTTTTACAATTGATCAGCCAACTTTAGCACTAAGCTTATCTACAGCACAATCTAACATTAGTTGTAATGGGGGTTCTGATGGATCAGCACTAGTGAATATTATTGGTGGAACTTTACCATATAGCTTCTTATGGAGTAATTTTGACACCACCCAATCTACTAATGAACTTGCAGCTGGTGTTTATAGTGTAACAATTACTGATGGTAATGGTTGTACAGCAGCTACTGGAGTTTCTATTTCAGAACCATCTGTTTTGTTTTCTTCTATCTCTTCTGAAGATGTAATATGTCATGGAGGAGCGGATGGGATGGCAACCGTAAATGTATTTGGTGGAACAACTCCATATCAATACTCATGGAGTGATGGACAAACCACACAAACAGCGGAAAACCTATCTGAAGGTAGTTATAGTGTTACAGTAACAGACAGTAAGGGATGTCAAACGTTTACTAATGCTAACATTTTTGAACCTGGTGCAACAAATCTATCATTTACAGACATTGAAGATGTGAGTTGTTTTGGGTTGCAAGATGGTAGTGCAAAAGTTGTAGTTTTAGGAGGAAATGCCCCTTTTAGTTATGAATGGACATTTAATGAAACTATAGTGTCAACAAATCAAACCGTTATAAATCTATCTGCTAACAGCCAATATATTGTTACTATAACGGATAATGATAATTGCGTGCATACAGATAGCATTATTATAGAACAACCTGACCCTCTTTCATTTCAATCATTAAACTTAGTGCATGTTCCATGTTCTGGTGGTGAAAATGGATCGGCTTTTGCTGAAATAGATGGAGGGACTGGACCATACTATTTTGATTGGTTTGGATATAACCCTAACCTTTTAGCTGCAGGTAGTTATAATTTATCTATAACAGATAATAATGATTGTGAATCTATTGATACTACTTTCCAAATTATAGAACCGGGTGAAGCGTTAAATGTTCTAATTGAGTCAGAAAATGTAAGTTGTAATGGTGGCTCTAATGGTTTTGCACAAGCAATTGTTACTGGAGGAACTTCACCATATGAATATCTATGGAGTAATTTTGATAATAGCTCTTTCACTAATGGCCTATCTCAAGGAGTTATTAATGTTACAATTACCGATGAGAACGGATGTTCTACAATTGGAGGTGTTACTATTACACAACCAACTGCTATATCCTCTATTATCTCTTCTGTTAACACAAGTTGCCATGGTGGAGATGATGGAAGTCTTCAAGTAGATGTTTTTGGAGGGATAGCTCCATATACTTTCCTATGGAATGATGCAGACACACAATTTGAAAGTGAAGCTACAGATTTATCTGCTGATTATTATAATGTAATTATAACAGATGATAATGGTTGTCAACATTTTAATGGGGGAAATGTTTCTGAACCAAGTCCAATTGGATTTAATACAAATCTCACCAATGTATCTTGTAATGGAGGCAATGATGGATCTGCTTATATAACAACAACAGGAGGAACTGGCATCATCTCTCAAGATTGGGGTTTAGTTAATCAAAATAGTTTAACAATGGGAAGTTATACAGTTATTTTTACAGATGAGAATGGATGTATTGACTCAACAAGCTTTACTATTGAAAGTGAAACACAAATAGTCATTAACCATAATATACAACAAATTAGCTGCTATTATAATAGTGACGGATTTATTGATATTTCCGTTGAGGGTGGTGTAACTCCATATGATTACAATTGGGTTGGCCCTAATGATTTTACTAGTTCTACAGAGGATATACAAAACTTGTCTGAAGGAAATTACGAAATCAATGTCATAGACAACAATAACTGTAGTATCTATACAGACTTCAATATAATAGCTCCTGACACTATTTTAATTCAATTAGATTATCCAGAAATTGAATGTACTAATGGAGAAGGAATAGATATTCTATCATTTGTTTCAGGAGGCTCTCTTCCTTATTCTTTCGAATGGGATGATTTAAGTGTTGAATCAGACTTGTTAGATGTATCAGAAGGTATTTATATACTACAGGTAACAGATAATAATTTATGTACAGTTTCAGATACTGCTAGAGTTATAACATCATCTGATTGTTTAAACATACCAACAGGAATTACCCCAAATAATGATGGAATTAATGATGTTTGGATAATTCGAAAAATCGAAGACTACCCAGATAACAAAGTGATAATTTTTAATGACCAAGGTGCTGTGGTGTATTCTACAGATGGATACGCTAATGAAACAGCATGGGATGCTACTATGAATGGAAATGCATTACCATCTGGGATTTATTATTTCTTTGTGCAACTATCACCAGAGGAAAGTCCATTAACAGGTTCTTTGAGCATTATTAAATAGATGAGAAAGTTTGTTTTTATAATACTTTTACTGCTTCCTAATTTAATGTTTGCTCAATCACAGCAAATAGGATTTTTACATAATCAGATTTTAACAAATCCTGCATTTACAGGTTCACATGATGGTACTTTAATAACATTAAGTTACAATCAACTTTGGGGTGGAGTACAAAATGCTCCAGTAACACAAATAGCAACGCTAAGTAGCCGATTAGGTAATAATGTTGGTTTTGGCGGGGCTATAATACAACACTCCAAAGGCCCTATGAGTGTTGGAGGGATAAAAGCAAATTATGCATACCATCTAGCTTTTGGTTCAAAAGCAAACATTTCATTAGGTTTACATGCTAACTTTTCTGTTTATAGCTTAGATGAATCTCAATTAATATTAGATGATCCTAACGACCCTGCCATATCAGGAGGAGCAAAAAGAATAATTGCTCCCGATGCAGGTGCTGGAGTGCACATTTACAATGAAAAAATTCATTTCGGAATCGCAGCATATCAATTAATGCAAAACGAAATTTCTTTTAGCAACTTTGTTTCTGACTCTATCGCTCAAAATGGAAACATGTCTATTTTTATTAATGCTGGAGTAAGTTTGCAATTTGGTGAAAGCATGAAATTTGAACCTTCTGTTCTAGTCAATCAATCTGCTAACTCTCCGCTGTTTTTTGATGCAGGAATAAGTGTTTTATTAAAAGAACAATTGAAAATTGGAGCTTCTTTTAGAAGCACCGAAACATTACTTGCTAAAATTGGATTTATAAGAAATAATAGTTTCACAGTAGCTTATGCATATGGTTATTCTTTATCAGAGATAAGTTCTTACATCCAGGGCTCTCATGAAGTTGCTGTATCATATAAGTTTTGATAAAGCGTTTATATAATCTGTAGGCTCTTCTATACGCTCACATCTCTTTAATCTTATTGGCGTCTAAACTAATGCTGAGCATAGAAGCTCTCTAAGCTCTTTTTTTCGAGTGATTAAATGATACCTTTGGCCTAACTAATGTATTACCGCTATTTCCTTTGTCAAGGGCATTATTCATTCAATAGTTTCATTAGAAATAAAATTCCATCGAAACACTATTAATACATTTAATATTAGAGTAATTAGTGTAAATAAAACTGTTTTCATATGTAAAATCGACCAAAGAAATTCATTGTTTACATCTTTCGCATTATTAATAAACGGCACAGAAATAAAACAACTTAACATTAAAGCAAAACTTATAATTATATAAATTTTTAAAGATGATTTCTGAATTTTATATTTTAAAACAGATATTAACGATATTATTGATAAGAAACCAATAATTATAAAAAATATAGGCCATATATATCTCAAAAAAATAGCTGCCTCATTAGTATTGATTAATTGATTTATTGCTGGAGCAATAAAAATTGATTGAAATAATATAATACCTATAATTATTCCAGAATTTAAGTAAGGTAAATTTTTTAACATTTTTTAAAATTTAGTAAAGGACATTATTCTATAATTATTTATTTTTTTACGTTTACCCTGAGTTTCATTTGTGGTAAATGAGTAGCACAAATAAAATAATATGTCTTAGCTTCATTAGGAACAAAAAAACTTGAATTTCCAAATCCTATATTAAAACCATCTTCAATTGGATATGGTATGTTTTTACTGAAATTTATTTCACTTACTTCTTTTATGTCGTGAGAAGGACCAAGGACAAAAAAAACAGTATCTCCAAGTGAAATATTTATTTCAGATGGCACAAAATCGTGTGTTGATGTTGTAATTGTGTTGGGATGATACTTTTTTGGCTTTTCATTATTATTTGAACAAGAAAGAATCAACAAAAAATAAACTAAAAACAATAAATATTTCATATAGTAAACTTATTTATAACTTTTAAAATTGCTCTCACAAATATATCATTATCTAGATTTCTATCGTAGAATTTACTTATGTAGTAACAAGCACCCTTACTAGTATCATATGCTAAATGTTTAATACCTCTATTGTCTCCAAAGTTATTTCTTTTCCAATAGTAATCCACTAGATCATTAACTTCTCCCTTTAAAAGTAAATGTGTGTGAGTAGAAGTTCCAGACTTATGCCACTCAGCTACCCAAAAAATTCCAAAGTCTGTCTTACTTTCTACTAACTCTTTAGTAAGTTTATCCATTACTCTTCTGCATTGTTTAGCCTTTACATCCCACTTATAACTTAAGGCAGTAAAGTAATCACAAGGAATCGAGCTTAGCATCATACCAAACCCTCTGTTTAAACTATTTACATTCATTATATTTATTATTATTTAGTTAATATTAGGAAATGCAAGTTCCAAGGGTTCTCACCCATAAAACCATACTTTTTTGTAAGGTATTTTATTGTCCTTTCTTAGGTTGGATAATAACCCCCCCCCTGCTTTTTTATATATTTGGAATATTAATTATTTAACTATGAAAAAAATACTATTGATCTTAATATTTATACCTTTATTGTTTATTTCATGTGAAAAGTTGGCAGGAAAGGGTACAGTAGAATATCAAATTACAAGCACTTCTGATTATTTTCACGTTTATTACACTAATCAATATGACAATGAAGTAACCGAAGTATCTTATTCTAATAATTGGTCTAAACAAGTTGAAGGTAAGAAAGGAGATGCTGTTACACTTAATTTTAATGAAGGAGGTCCAACATGGGGCAGTGGAATTGATACTGATGAAAATGTTGAAGTAAACATGAGTATTTCTTTTAATGGTAATATATTGATTTCCTATGCGGGTCTAACTGAATATGAAAGTCTTATCACTATACTAGAATGATAATATAGAAGATTTACAAATCACTAAGTATCGGGATAAAGTATCAAATAAACACTAAACAGTAACTTAAAAAGTATCATAATGAAAAAAATAATACTTATAGTACTATTCCTACCAATGATTGGATTAGGTCAGAATTCTATTAAAATCGATGGATTTTTTGAGGATTGGGATTTAAATACTAGCACCTATATTGATGACTCTTTTGATTCTGAAGGAATTGAATTATTAGAGTTTAATGCTTGTCATGATGATGAATATTTATATATTAAAATAAAATTAGATACCGAAATTGATTTGACCGAGGATTATTTAAACCCTTCCAAATTAATGATTAATATCGATGCTGATAATAATCCCTCCACAGGTTATTTCACAAATAATATTGGATCTGAATATGGTATAAATTTCTTTGACAAATTAATATTTGATGATACTAATTTCCCTTTAGTTGACACTCTATCTTTGTATGATTTAAATATTATTCCTCTACCTACATATACTTCTAATCAATTTGAAATTGCTATAGATAGATCTTTATTTTCAGAAACTATTGCAATTTCTATTAAAGAGACCATAAGTAATGACAAGATGCCAGATAATGGTGATATTTTTAATTATTCTTTTGATGAAGTTTGTTATGAAGAAACAGCTCAATTTGTTGGTTTTGAAAAAACAGATTCACTATATCTTCGCCTATTTAATTATAATGTTTTGAGTAACGGACTTAAAAATAATAATCGTATAGATGAGCATAGAAGAATATTTGAAAGTGTTGGTGCTGACATTATAACCTATCAAGAATGTGGAAATACAACATATAATGATGTACTTAACTTTTTAAACACGAGTCAAATATATTATCCTTATATATATCCAGATTTAAACTCTGGTAATCTTACAATATCTAAATACCCTTCTTTACAGTCTTGGCAAGTCTCAAATAAGATTAATGCAGAGTTAATAGATTTACCGGATAGTTTTTATGATACTGATATTTTGATACTTAACGGTCATCCTCCATGTTGTGGAAATAATCAAGGAAGGCAAGAGAATTTCGATGCTTTTATTCAATTTATTATTGACGCAAAAACACCCGGAGGTATTATAGATTTAGAAACAAATACACCAATTTCTTTTTCTGGTGATATGAACTTGGTTGGATATGCAGAGCAATACTATACTATTGTAAATGGAACTATTTCAGATACTGTTACATTTGGACCTGGCGGAATGCCAGATTGGGATGATACTCCTTTAGAAGACCAGCGTTGTTACTTTAATGAAAAAAATATTGCATATACTTGGTATAAAAATAATCCCACTTCAGGTGATTTTCCTCCAGGAAGGTTAGATTTTGTTTTTTTTACTAATAGTGTTATGTCAGTAGATAAGTCATTTATTATTTCAACAGAACATATGAGTGAGTCCTTGTTAACTGAAAATAATTTATTACCTGATGACACTAAAGTGGCTTCAGATCATTTTCCAGTAATAGTAGATTATGTTTTTAAAACATGGAATTGTGAAAACAATTCCTGTATCGAAATAAGTGATGGAGCTGGTGAATTTACAAGCCTGGATTCATGTGAAGAAGAATGTTTTTCAGATCCAACTTGGAATTGTTCAGATAACTTTGCGTGTATTGAAGTTAATGATGGAACAGGAGAATATACTAGTTTAATTAACTGCGAAGAGCAATGTGAGCCTATATATGGATGTACAGATATACTAGCTTGTAACTATGACCCGCAGGCAACTGCAGAAGCAGCGGCTGGTGATCCAGAAGAATGTATTTATATAATAGATGATTTGTGTGAAACTTGTGTTGATGGCAATATTTTATTTATTGATGAAGATAATGACGGTATTTGTGATGCATATGAAATTGGTGGATGTACAGATATATTAGCTTGTAATTATAATAATGAAGCAACAGACGAAGATGGTAGTTGTGAATATGTCGATGGAGTTTGTGATTTATGTGATACTGCTACTGGGACTATTTTTGATAATGATTCTGATGATGATGGTATTTGTGATGATGATGAGATAGAAACATATAATTGTATAAATTCTGTTTGTATTGACCCAGGAGATAATACAGGTACATATACTTCAATTGATGAGTGTGAAGCTATTTGTTCGATGGTAGAAGATACAACTTGGGATTGTATAGATAATTCTTGTGTTGATATTATTCATGGCGAGGGAATGTATGATGATTTAAATGAATGTGAAGCAGCGTGTGTACAGTTTAACTCTACTTACAATTGTATTGAAGAAATTTGCACAGAAGTTAATGATGGAACAGGTTTGTTTAATTCTCTAGAAGGATGTCAAGAGTTTTGTAACGCAACATCTATCACAGACTACAATAATTCTAATAAGAAACTTAGAAAGATAATCAACCTGTTAGGTCAAGAGACACCAATTAGAAAAAATTCTCCAATGTTCTACATCTATGATGATGGTACAGTGGAGAAGAAAGTTATTATTGAATAATGCCCTTTACTAAAGTAAATAGCGGTAATCTATTAGATAGACCAAAGGATTCTATCACTCTACAAAAGAGCTTCTAAGCTCAACTTTAAACACCAATAAGATTAAAGAGATTAGATGCGTTAGGAGAAAGCACATTAGCTGATTTAGATTTTGAAGATATAGAACACTACTTTACTATTGCTAACATCCTTTATCTTTCATATTAAATATCTATCGTTAAAATATCAGCAAATCGTGTTGTATAACAAGGAGACAGTTGCTCTTGCCTAATTTTCCATCTTCTTTCAAAGCCTTGAGCCGCCAAACGGATTTTATCTTTACCCATCAGCATATTGATTTTATCTACCGAATACATCAACTTTCTTCTTTTATCCCTATCAACCGTATCAAATAAAGACATCTGTACCTCTTCTTGTGGGGTTGTATTCTGAACGATTACTCCTGCTTTTTTGTAGATACAATCATCTCGATAAATACTCTTTAATGCCGTATTTGCCATACTCACTATTTCAGCACTATCATTGGTAGGTATATGAAAATCTAAAGTGATGTGTGGATGGTATTGTTTTGCATTTGGTTTGTACGGATTAGTCATCAAGAAAACTGAGATCTTAGAACAACAACTCTTTTGTTTTCTAAGTTTAGTTGCGCAAGCGTTTGCAAAGGTGCTAACAGCTTCTTTTATCCTTTTGTAATCCTTTATCTCTTTTCCGAAAGAACGAGCCGTACAGATGTTCTTTTTCCTTGCAGGCTTCAATTCTAAATCATAGCACTTTTCTCCTTTGAGTTCCTTTTGCAAACGCACACCATTTACTAAGAAATTTCTTCTTATCCACTCTGGGTCTGCATTTCTGAACTCTAATGCCGTATTGATGCCTGATTGTTTCAAACGCTTAGCATACTTTCTACCCACACCCCATAAATCTTCCACAGGAAAGACATTTAAGGCTCTTTTGATGAGGTTTTCGTCATCTAAGATAAAGACACCTTTCTTGGTATGTTTTTTAGCGATGTGGTTAGCCACTTTGGCTAAGGATTTTGTTGGTGCTATTCCAATAGAAATAGGAATACCTGTCCATTGCTGAACTTTCTTCTTAATGGATACGGCTCTATCTGTTGTTGCTAAATCCGAGAAATCTAAAAATGCTTCATCTATGGAGTAGATTTCTACTCTTTCCACCTCTGATTTTAGAGTGTTCATTACTCTATCGGATAAATCGCCATACAGAGCAAAGTTGGTAGAGAACACATTGACTTTATGTTTCTCAATCAATGCCTTGATTTTAAAGGCAGGTTCGCCCATTTTAATACCTAATGCTTTGGCTTCATTACTTCTAGCAATTACACATCCATCATTGTTGGATAGTACCACAACAGGTTTATTCCTTAGTTGAGGTTTAAACACTCTTTCACAAGAAGCATAAAAGTTATTACAATCGGCTAATCCTATCATACGAAATGGTGTATTGCGTGAACCACTACTCCAAACAACTCAAAGTCCATTTCTTCTGTAATCTCGATAGGTTTATAATTTTCGTTCTCGGCTTGCAAGAACATCTTTGTTTTCGTCTTTTTAATTCGTTTTACGGTAAACTCTCCATCTATGTGAGCAACTACTATACAGTTATTGGTAACTGCAATTGATCGGTCAACAACTAATAAATCTCCACTTACTATTCCTGCACCCAACATAGAATCTCCATTTACACGCACATAATAGGTAGCAGAAGGATGTTCTACTAAAAGTTCATTTAAATCCAACTTAGCGTGCATATAATCCTCAGCAGGAGAAGGAAATCCTGCCGAAACACCACCCTCAAAATAAGGCATCTTAAAAGCAGTTCTTACCTCAGCAGTATAGAACTCCAATGCCTTTGTTTTATGTAGTTTTTTTAGGTTCATTACGCAGCCATTTTACCTCTTAGCTCATTCGCAATATTCTACAATTGCGTTTGTATATTTTTTTTGTGGTCCTCAGACATATATAAGTAAATGTTAGAAGCATAAAAATAAGAAAAGAAGTAGTAAAAAAACGGCAGTTTTTTTATTGTTGAAAAAAAGAGATACGGAGCTCACTGAGATACAACGGTTATCTCAAAATTTTTAGAAAATCTGTTTTTATATATATTAACGATTTTAATTTCATCATAAGATGGAAAATCAATAGAATAAGTACTTTTTCCTTTTACACCAAACTTAACTANCTTATTATTTTCAATATTAACGTATGTNTTNACCCCATCAATATTGAAAGTTAAACAACAATCTTTTGGATTNTTAAAAATTTGAGAATAGCTCAATTNANATNTAGTATTGTAGTCNTCTANACTTTCCATTTTTATACAAGCNCCATTACACTTTTTTANATGAAACTGAAAACACATTTTTGANGATTTATCTAGTTTATTGATTTTTTCGCAAAGCTGAAACTNAGACGTNAGTTTTGTCAAAAAAGACTTGGCAGATTTNAAACTCATAAAATCAATNAGTGAATCATTTNGTTGACCNCCTCTTCNTAAATAATAATAGCTATANCTAGTGTTNTTTTTACATGAGTATAAAGAAATTACTTGTTTTGATTTCCTTAATCTTCTATTAAAAATTGGCTTATATTTTTTTATTTCTTGTGATTCAAATAGTAATGCCTCTAATTCTGAATGCATAGGAACAACTCTAATTCTGCAATATGCAGATAACAAACGTTTTCTTCCTTTATAAAAATGTTGTGATATACGTTTTTTAACATCGATGCTTTTTCCTATGTATAAAATATTATTCGATGAATCCAAAAAATAATAAACACCGATTATATTAGGTGGAATATTTTTATTTAATACATCATCTTTTTCAAAAGTAAAAGGCATAAAAAAGTGAAAAACTAGTCTTTTTGTGGTAAAGAATCGATTTTTTGTAAAATATCATAAGCTTCTTTTTCGAGCCTATCACTTTCTTTCCTATTAGACTTAGATAAAACAAAGGCTTGTTTTTTCTTTTTATTGTACAGTTCTAGCAGTTTATCCTTCTCTGATTTCTTTTTAAAAAACCCAAACATATTTTAAAATTAATGTTAGGTACAAAGATAAGTAGAATGAAAAGATTAATAACCATACCTTTAAAAGAACATTTGTTACTTCAGCAGATCATAATTCCAAGTTACAAATAAGAGTTATAATATAATTCATTAGACATAGAAAGAGTCAACATTTATAAAATATATTCATGTTTAAAGACAAATTAACACACATAAGATTATTGATATATTTGACAGAATTTTAAAAAAGGTATAATGATGAAAAAACTACTCCTTATACCTAATTTTTGCCAATTATTCGGTTGAGACAAGATATTCAATTAATGGAACGGAAAGTCACAACTAAATCAATAAACTTTTTTATGAAAAAAGAAATAGATGTTTTAGGTTTTAAAAAATGTATGATTTTTTTAAAAAATGATGCAATACTTGGACCTTATGTTAAATCCGTTTCGGAACCTAGGTATTCTATTGATACAGATTATTTTTCATCATTATGTAAATATATCATTTATCAACAATTAAGTATTCAGTCAGCATCTAAAACACATGCAAGATTTTTATTGTTGTTTGATAATCTCAATCCAATTATTTTATTAAATACAAACGAAAAAATCCTAAAGAAGACAGGACTGAGTTTTAGAAAAATTGAATATTTGAAAGAACTTAGCAAAGCCTTTATTAAAAATAATAATTTTAAAAATTTAGCTACAAAGACCAATAAACAAATTATTTTGACTTTATGTAAAATTAAGGGGATAGGCAGTTGGACTGCTGAAATGTTTCTTATTTTCACAATGCAAAGATTAGATGTAATGTCTGCTAAAGATATTGGATTATTAAAGGGTTTAAAAATTGTTTTTAATCTCAAAAAAAGACCTTCTTTTGAAGAAGCTGAATTGTTAAGCCAAAGATGGATTCCCTATAGAACTATTGCATCTCTATATCTATGGAAAATTGTTGAAGGAAGTGATTTTGATTGGTAAATTAGTAATTAGAAAAACATCATTGAATAAATAAAAATTATAATTTGAAATGGATAAAAATATTTTTGGAGAACCATTAAAATCCTGTTGTAGAAACCCAATTACAGGTTATTTTAGAGATGGTTTCTGTAGAACTGATAAAAGTGATTTTGGAAGCCATACTGTGTGTGTCGAAATTACCAATGAATTTTTAGATTTCTCTAAATCAAAAGGAAATGATTTGATTACACCAAATCCAACATACAATTTTTTAGGCCTTAAGGAGGGGGACATGTGGTGTTTATGTGCACTTAGATGGCAGCAAGCATTTGAAGCCGGATGTGCACCAAAAGTTGAATTAGAATCTACAGACGAAAAAGCTCTCAAGTATATTAACATTAATGATCTAATATCGCACGCTAAAAAAAAATAGTTTAGTTTTATGATAAAATTTCTTAACAACATGAAAATTTCTTCGACAATACAATCAATTTTATTAATTACTTTTATTGTAATTGGTAATATCTCTTTTGCACAAAAAAATACTCCACTTGAATTAGGAGCAACTATTCCTTTATCCGAAATACTAATGATTAGCGTGAATGATGAAAAAATGTCACTTAATAATAATTTTAATGAAAACGGATTATTAGTTGTTTTTAGCTGTAATACATGTCCTTTTGTAGTTATGTGGGAAGATCGATATAGACAACTAGAAAAAATGTGTGAAAAAAATAATATTGGAATGGTATATATCAATTCTAATGAAGCAAAAAGACGTGGCGACGACTCACTAGAGGCAATGAAAGATTATGCAAAAAAAATGGGTTATACTTTCCCTTATTTAGTTGATCAAAAAAGTGCATTAGCAAACGCCTTTGGAGCCAAAACAACTCCACACACCTATTTATTTAACAAAAATAAAAGCTTAGTTTATAAAGGTGCAATAGATGATAATTTCCGAGATGTATCACAGGTAAATGAAACATATTTATTGAATGCTATCGAGCAGATGGTTTCAGGAAAAGATATTAAGATAAAAGAAACAAAAGCTAAAGGCTGCAGTATTAAAAGACAACAAAAAAATTAATTTTTTTTGCGGAAATCTAAAAAATCGTAATAACGAAAAATCTATCTCAGAATTTAATTTAAAAATTAGTCTATTTAAGTTTTAAATTTGTGATATGTCTTTTTAAAACTGAATTTAGTTTTCTTTCATTGGTTCCAGCCCAACCTTCCAATACTTCATTATCTTGACGTAAATAGAAATAAGGAAAATATTTTGGGCGAATATCCTCTGGCATATCCTCTGCCTGAACTGTTCTAAATTCCAAATCATTTATTTTTGCTATTTCTTTTATCGTTGGCTCGTACATTTTACAAGGTCCGCATCCATGCTTTTTAATCATTACTATTTCCATATTTTAATTCGATTTAGAGATTTTATTTAGTATTTTATATTTACTAGAACACATTATTAATCTTTATTATTCATTATAAAATATGTGCATTACTATTGCATGCGGCAAAGTAATAGCTGAAATAATGATTATAGATAATAATGGAATAGATATTGCAATTAGCTCATTGTATGATAGAATAAAAAATAATCCAGTAAAAAACAAGCTTAGCAATGTATATGGAGTTACTAATTTTAAAAAATTAATCAAATTGAAATTTTTTGATTCTTTTTTTAAAAAATTGTATTCATATTTCATAACCTTTATTGAATGTAATATCACAAAATATAAAGTAAAACCAATAATAAATGGAAAAAGATAAAATGTTAAATGTATAAGTCCAAATAGAAACAATTCAGATAAGAGCTTATTCCAGTTTATAATTTTCTTGTGGATTAAATTTAAAAGAATACATATAGTTGTAATATTAAATAAAATAAAACCATATGTGACAAATTCATGGTTATATAAATAATAAAATGATTCTGTGTCTTCAAAAAATGTAGTTAAGTCGTTAAGTTCATTAACATTATAAAATATTAGATTTATTAAAAGAGAAAGTCCCCAGCTTAAGTATAATAATAATGAATGTGTATATTTTTTTATTTCAAGATCTTCAAATTGTGATTCGCCAAAATGAAATGCAGAAATAATAAGGAAAAGTATTAAGCTTAGTATTGGAAAATATATCCAGAGTGAGATAAATGATAATACTAACCCAAGATATATGCTATAAAATTTTATGTGTGACGTATTTCTTTTTTTAAAAAACAAAATATGATCTAAAGCCCCATGTGGAATACCAAAAGCAATGATTAACATTGAGCAATAAATAATTTGATTTTCAATTTTTATACCCCCAATTGCCTCGTAAATAAAAAACAAGGCATATAAACAGACTAGAAAAATGAATGTTATTGAGTTCATAATAAAAAAATACAAGCTAATCTAGTAGATTAGCTTGTATTTTAATTGTTTATTCAAAAATAAATTTATTTGGACTCGTTAATAGCAATATTGTATACCACCAATCCGAAACCAATCTTGTTAATGGCATCCGCAATGTTATACCATAAATCTACATTTTGTGAAGACCATCCAAGAGCTGAGTTTAACCAGCCGCCGTCCATACACATATAACCAATTGGATAAATAGCCCATCCAACTAATACAAACCATGCAAGGGTTCTAACACCTTTTTTGACAACATCTGATTTACTTTCATCAGCTAACTTAGCAACTTCACCCATCCATACTGAATGTAAAATATATAAGTAACCTAATGTCGATAAAACTCCCCATGTAACAGAATGGGTTGTGCTACCACCGGCAGGATTAAATGCTTCGCCTATGTATCCACATACAAGCATCCAAGTTGAAGCGAAAATCAATTTCCATAAAAGTGACTTTCTTGCACCTGCGACCTTAGTTAACAAATAAAACTCTACACACATCAGGGGTACAGTTAGTGTCCAGTCTACATACCTGAAAAATGTAGGATTATCACCTGTCGCTAGGTAATAATCTCTCATGTAGAAATAATGTACTGCAGCAATTCCGGTAATTAAACCAGAAACTAATAGTGACATTTTCCATTTTGGATCTACACTTCCTCGCTCTATGAAGAAGAATACTGCTGCTGCAGCCATAGCCATGTAACCAATGAAAAATGTAAATCCAACATAATCATCAGGAGCCATTGTTGTAATATCTAATAACATATTAAAAAAAAATTAGTTCGGTGCAAATGTAAAAAATTTTGTATAACAATATCATATTTTTTTTATACAAAAGTTAATTACTAGAGAAAAAAGTGTTAAAAAAAATTTTTTTACACCTGTTTTGGTTAGTTTTGTATGTTTAAAATAGACGGGAAAACTTGCGATGTACTTAAAAGTGTATTAAACTTTTCTATCCCCCCTACTTTCTTGTCTTTCTTCTTAAATAAAAACCAGATAAAAATATTATACTTATCGGTCATAAGAAAGAATCAAC
>PAYR01000012.1 GCA_002715345.1 Flavobacteriales bacterium
GTTATTATTAAAGTTAACTACAAACGGTCCACAGCTATCAATAGCACTTGGTATTGCACTAGCTAATGGGGTAGGATATACAGTAACAATATTTGTGTCAATTGCTGGACAATTGGTGTTTCCACCAACAGTTAAAATTAACTGATAATTAATAGAGTCTGTAATAGCTGTATTTGGAAACGTTAATGTTGTTAAATTACTTCCAGTAATATTAAATACTCCAACCCCAGGAGGCTCTGAGGTAATATTAGAATTAGCAGCTAATGATGTTGTAATTTCATTATTAAGACAAATTGTACTATCACTTAATATTAATTCAGCAGCATTATTACAATATACTTCATATGTAGTTGAGTCAATTGAGATACAGTCGAATCCATCGATAACCTCAATCTGAATATTAAATGTATCACAGCTTGCGTATAAAACATGAATGATAGAGTCATTAAGAGAACCGAATAGTATTGAATCTTGAACAGAAAGATCTAAATCCCATGAAATACTATTAATATTTTGATTTGAACCTGGGGTAATAATAGCTTCAAATTCCGAAATTACACCTTGACAGTCCTCATCAGACGTTGAAATTATAACTTCTGGGTTTTGCCATACAGTTATACTATCTAGTGTATATGTTGTGCTACATCCGTTAGCATCAGTTGCTGTTAATTCTTCTGTATATAATCCTGGGTCATTATATAAATAGCTTATTGTAGAATCTGAGAATAAGCCTGTTGGTTGTCCTCCTCCATCGATAGTCCAGTTCCACGTTGTAATAATTGCATCACCCTCTTGGGTATTGTTTTCAAATACGGATTCTAAATTATGACAAACAGAGTCAACACTAAATGATGTAATTGGATGTACGTAGGTATAGAACCATATTTCATCAGTACTTTCAATACATCCATGATCATTTGTTACAGTTAAAACAACTCTTATACTATCTCCTTGATCTGGAGCAGGGTAGGCAGGAGCACTATTTGCATCAGTAGACGATACAGTTGGGACTAATATATTTCCATTTTGGTCGTAATATGTCCAGTTATAAGTGTCGTTATTTATTTCGTAATCATCAGAAGCCCAAATTATTGTATCACTAATTATAAATCCTTCACAGTTTAATGAATCAAATGCTGGATTTAATATAATTTCAGCTATTGGGTCTGGGTATACAGTGATTGTAAAGCTTGCACTATCAAAACAGTCATGTTGAGATGTAGCGTACAGTTCAACAAGATATGTTGTATCGTTTTCTTCTGCACTATTAAATGTATATGTGAAGTTTTGTGTAGAGTCTATAAGTTGACCATCCACATACCATTCAAAGCTCATAGAAGAAATATCTTCTCCGTTATATGGATTTGATGTATTAGTGAAGTTTACTACAAAAGGTCCGCAACTGTCGGTAGCACTTGGTATTGCGCTAGCTAATGGTCTAGGGAAAATTGTAACAAAAAGTGAGTCATAATCAGAACATTGTAATCCTGTACTGTCTATAAATATTTCGTCAACCCATGTTTCTAGTTGAAATTCATATTCAATAGCATTTTGGGAAGTGTTTTCTGGAAAGTTAGCTTCAGGATTCGGATCTGCAGTCTGGCCTCCAGAATAAGTTAGAGATGCTCCGTATATAGAATCTAAATCTTCGTTTGGACTCCATGACCAGTGGTAACTTCCATTGTATGAGTTTGGATCAGCAGAAATATTGAAACTAGCAGGTCCACAGAGTGAATCATCTGGAGTTAAAATATTAGCTACAGCATTACATACCACATAATGGTATAATGTATCAGTAGCTTGACAAGTATTTGCGTCTTCTATAGAGAATGAAACTTCATATGGGTTGGGATCACAATCATTATAAATGACACTAATAATTGAATCAGAAATAGAGCCATTTTGAAGACTATAACTTCCGTCTAAGTTCCAAATCGATGATGTAATTTGTTGTGAGGTTCCAAATTGAGAAATACCTATAAATGAAGATATATCTTCCTCACATACATCATCACTTGAAATAGTAACCTCAGGATTACAATATATTTCTATGGGATTAGATACAACAGGAGAAAAACATTCATTTCCATCTTGAACCCTTAAAGTTTGTCCAATTAGATTATTGCCACATGTATCGCTTATTAAATATGAAGAATCGCTACCATCAATTGTTTGGAAAAAATTATCTCCCCAAATCCAGTTAATTATTTGATTAGATTCTCCTGGAGTAAATGTTCCAAATAAAAGTATTGTATCTCCAGAGCAATCAGGAACTGAAGTAAAATTTGCTTCTGGTAAACAATTTAACTCTGCTATATCAGAATAGGTATCAGTACATAAACTATCTTGATCCCACATTGTTAGAGTAACAGTATAGTCTATATTACAATTTTGATAATTATATTCTGGTTGAAAATCTGGAGAAGTAGTGTTTGTATTATCTCCAAAATCCCACTCCCAATTCATATTACTAGACGGGCTGGAGGTATTTGTAAATTGAGTTGTTTGATTTTCACATGCTGGGCCAGCTATAAAATTTGCTTCTGGTGTACAGAATATTGTTGTATTAAATGTCGTATCATGTTTACAGCCATAAGCATCTTCAACATTTACATCAATAGTATATGTTTGCTTTAAACTTGGATTACTTATAGGATCACAATCTGGATTGTAAAATAAGCTATCGATAAATTCAGATGAAGAAGAAATAAACGTTGAGCTTCCTGGAAAACTCCAATCCCATAAAATTATAGTAGTATCACCTTCTAATGTATTATTGATAACTTCGGACTCTAAACCAGAACATACTGGAGGAACTTCAACGACTATTTGTGGAAGTTCATATATCGTAATTGTTTCTGTATAAGTTGCTTCACATGATTGTGTTAGAGGATTATAGAAACTTAGTGAGTCTGTAACTGTAAGTGTTACTTCATAATCTCCTGGAGACTGATATATATGAAATGGATTTTCTTGTGTTGATGTATTGCCATCACCGAAATCCCAAAAATAAGTGGCGATGTTAAATCCTTCTGGAACATCAATTACTTCTTGACAAGGTTGAATAGTAGTTGTAGTGTCTGGTCTATTATTAGCTGTAGAAAAGAAATAGACCGTATCACCAAAACATTCATTTTCAGCTTGAAATTCAACTAATGGATCAGGAAAAATAGTAATAGTATCATTGAAGAATATTGTAGTACAAGCATTTACTACACCTACTTCTACAAGATATAACCCAGCTTCATTATATGTTGTAGATATAAAAGAATAATTGCCGTTTTGATATTGGCTTTGCGTGGGAGTGTATAGGGAGTCTTCACAATTACCAAAATTGTAGTAAAATGATGGCTGAATAACACTGTATGGTTGTGAATTTGGATTGTAACTTGGATCTAATGAGTTAGCACAGCCAAAAGTTGAATTATTTGCTAATGTTATAACTGCTGGAGCACATACACTATCTTCTACTGTAAAAAAAGCAGTAGGATCTGGAGGAATGTTTTGTAATAATCCCAATGTCATTGGAACTTCCTCCTGACAATATGAGTTAAATATTGGTATTATTCTATATATATCAAATATTGGTCCTAAAAAATCATCTACAAAATTACAGCCACAAGAAGATTCTTCGTAAACATAAGGGAATACATATTTTAAAACATCAGGTGTATTTGGGTTGCAATCTGCATCTACTAGATATAGATTGTCTGTAAAGTCTTGATAATCCCATGTTACAACATCTAAACTATCATCGCTACAAATAATTGTAAAATCCACAGTAGCGTTGAGTGGCATTTGAAACTGTTGAGGATCTATAAAGTAAAGTAAAGTATCTCCTCTACAGAGGTTAATTGATGAACAAGCTCCAAAATTTACATTTCCTGCATTAATTTCCTGATTATATAAAATACCATAAGATATTGTTGTTGGAGGACATCCACCTTGAGTATATGAAGTTATATTAATTTGTGAAACTGGTTCTGAAACTGAAATAATAAAGTATTCGTAGCCATCACTATCATAATACATTTGTGATCCAGCGACGCCAAGATCTATTAAAACAGAGTCAATTCCTGTAGTATCATTAAATATATTGTAAAGAGTGTCAATCGTAATACTATCTGGACTACAATACCAAAAACTATTAAACCCTTCATCAAAACCATTATCATCAGTTTCTTCAATGTCTGTATTAACATCAACATAATTTGTCAATGTATTAACTGTAATGTAAAAGAACTCATTTACTAAACATCCAGTTTGGTTATCAATAACTTGTAGATTGACTTCAACCTCATTTGAGTTAGCAAATATGTTGGTTGTTAAAATACTATCATAGATACTAATTTGAGGAGATCCATCAATAAACCAGTTATAATCAAATAAAGAATCATTAAAATTATCTACCGAAAAGGAAAATTGTTGACCTTGACAAGTTAGTGTGGCGCTTGATGATGTAAAAGATGCATCAGCATTAGTTTGTGTAAAATTTAAATCTATAATTTGAGAATCTGAACATCCAGTAGCATTATCGGTGATTGTTAAAATAATTTCGTTTTCAGAATCAGGAATTGATTGATTTTCAAAATCTTCCCATTGAATCCCATTTGGGATTGTAACCCAATCATAAGAAATATTTCCAATATCATTTTGTATATTGATAAATAAACTATCATAATCAATAGAGCCATTTGAACATATTTCAATACTATTGGAAGTATTAAGTGATAGAGGGAGATCTATAACAGTAATATATTCACCAAATGAAGGGGTTCCATTTGAAGTATTAGGACAACATGGAGCATTTTGACCTGGAATATCAGGATAAATTTCTAGGTAATATATTCCTGACAAAGTAAATGTATAATCGAAATCAAAATCTAAACCACCACTGATAAAATTGGAGTTTTCATCATATAATGCCCATTCATATTCGACATTGTTACAAATGCTATTGTCGATTGAGGTATTAAAAAATGTAACTGTTGAGTTTGGAGTGATACAATCAGGAACATCAAACGATGCCTCAACACATTGACCAAAAGCTTGATATGAAAAGCATACCAAAAAGATAAAAAAGATATTTTTTATCGCTTTTTTCATATAAAAAAAGAGGAATTCTAAAATTTAATATCCCTTGAGAAAGGAGTGATAAATGTAATATTAAAAAAATAGAATCCCTCTGTGTATTGTTTGGTTAGCAAAAAATACTCCAAAGCATATCTACTTGCCTTTGACAACAAACATCCTTTAGAGTACACTTCAAATATACTTGTTTTTCGTTGACAAAATAATTATATTTTACTACAAGTTCAATGAATTTAAATTTACAAACTCAAACTATTTAAAAATCAAAAAAGAGTATAATTCATCTTTGAACTTTATCAATTTTAATTTGTAAGGTTTTAAATCTATAAGCAAAATTCACTTTAGTTGAAACTGCAAATTAATGTTTAAAATCTTGTGATTTTTATTACCTAGTTTTGTGTGGTGAACACAATTAAGCTATACTTTTCTTTCATTTTTTTGTTGTTTTCTTGCGGAATTAAACAAAAACTTAATTATTCTGCTGAATTTATAATCCCAGACAAGAAGTTTAATGATACTGAAATCAGAATTCCTTTAGATTATAATAATGAAAAAAATTGGGCATTTAGATCTGATAAAAATGATTTTAATAGAATAATACCAAAAAATTACAGAGTAAAAAACGAAAAAAAGATAAATGTCTCTGTTTTTTTTATTCACCCAACAACATTATTTTCTTCAAAAAAATGGAATGCAGATACTAGCCACTTTATAAATAATAAAATTATTGATTTATGTTTAGAAAATCAGGCATCAGTCTTTGCTGGAATAACAGACTTATATGTTCCTCATTATAGAGAGATGCATATTTATTCATACACTGACACTATTAATGGTTTAAAAGCATTTAATGTTGCCTACAATGATATTGAGACAGCATTTAAATATTTTTTGAAGAATAAAAAAACAGATAAATTTATAATTGCATCTCATAGNCAAGGCACAAATCATGCTAAAAAACTCATAAACGAATACATCTANCCTAANGTGGATTTAAGACNTAAACTAATTNTGTCATATTTAATTGGNATGGATATTAATAAAAATGAAATGCTAATCGATTTGTGTCAANACCCTATTCAATTAAANTGCTTTNTTAATTGGCGTTCTTTTAATGAATCTTACTATCCTAATGACTGGAANTACGGNGAAAATTATATTTCAATAAATCCAATAACATNTANAAATGATACTNTATGGAGTGACAAAANAAAACACGATGGTATTTTATTCCCAAACCAAAGAATAGCTTTAAAAAGAAGTATTTCCGTTAGAAATGAAAAAGGATTGCTTTGGGTAAATTTTGATAACAATCTTATTTTAAACAAGTTTAAAAAAAAGTCATACCATAATGCTGACTTTAATTTATTTTGGATAAATATTAGACATAACTTAATTAGAAGACTAGAGCACGTAAATTGAAATAAAAAAGCGGAACCCTATCTTAGATAGATTCCGCTTTAGTAGACCTAAGCGTTCTTGTAATCCAACTTTATAAATTTTATATTGGTTTTTAAAAAAATGAGTAGTATGTTCATAAATTTGCTGTTTGCTATCAACTTTATCTTTTTTGTAGATATATTTTCCACTAAATAATTCATCAGATGGAATGCTCTTATTTATATAAATATTAATTGGTGTCAAAAAATAATTATTTAAAATATGATTTATAAAAACATTGTAAATATTCAACTAATTATAATAATGTTTTGCTTGTGTAGTTGTGCTGAAAGTTTAAAGAAAGAAAAACCAAAAGATAATTCAATTTCTAATACAGAAAAACTAAATGTTTTATTGATAATAGCTGATGATTTAAACTGTGATTTAGGTGTTTATGGAAATAAGATTGTAAAAACTCCAAATATTAATCGTCTTGCTGAAAGAGGGATTCTTTTTCAAAATGCTCATGCTCAATACCCATGGTGTGGTCCATCACGCGCTTCATTTATGACTGGTATGTATACTAATCAGACTAAGATTACGAGAAATAATATGAATCTTAGAAGTTCAGTTCCAGATGTAATTACTTTAGGTCAACGATTTAGACAACAAGGCTACCAATCCGTTCGTATTGGTAAAATATTTCACTATGACAACCCTAGTGCTATTGGAACATCAGGAAATGATGACATCTATTCTTGGGATCAAACAGTGAACCCATACGGAAAAGATAAAATCGAAGAATATAAAATTAATACTCTTTCGGAAAGAAAGTTCGGAGGAACATTAAGCTGGCTAGCTGCCGATGGTAAAGACGATGAACAAACAGATGGTATTGCAGCAAGCGAAGCAATTAAAAAGCTTGATTATTTTGCTAAGACAGATGTTCCATTTTTTTTAGCAGTTGGATTTTTTAGACCTCATACCCCGTTTGTTGCTCCTAAAAAATACTTTGATTTTTATCAACAAGAAAAAATTGAAATTCCTAAAATTTCTAGTCATTATTTAGCAGGGTTGCCAGAACCTGCTATCAAATCAATTAGAGCACAAAAGAATCAACTCGATTTAGAAAAAAAACTTGCGCAAGAAATAAAAGAGGCATATTATGCTACCATTTCATTTGTTGACGCACAAGTTGGTCGAATCCTTGATCATTTAGAGATTTCAGGATTAGATAAAAATACCATAGTAGTATTTATGTCTGATCATGGTTACCATTTAGGAGAACATGGCCATTGGCAAAAACAAACATTATTTGATAATGCAACACGAATTCCACTAATAATCTCTTCTCCAAGCTTAGAAAATAGAGGGCGGGCATCTATGAGTCCGGTTGAATTAATTGACGTCTATCCAACATTGATGAGTTTAACTAATATTAACACACCAAAGCATGTTGTTGGAAAAAGTTTAGAGCCAATAATGAATAACGAAAATTCTTTAGTTCGCGGAAGCGCATTAACCAGATGGCGTAATGGTTATTCAATCAAAACTAAACGCTATCGACTTACAAAATGGGGAACTAATGGCGAGCTCGGCTACGAACTATATGACCATAAAAATGATAAGGATGAGTTAATAAATCTTGCAAGAAACCCAGATTATAACCAACTAATGGATTCTTTAAAATTAGTGATTGAAAACAGAATTGTTGAGGCTTCAGTTAAACCTGAAAACCTTGGAAGACAATTCGAAAATGTCAAACCAATGAACAAGGCAAAAAATATTACTTTTGGGGACATCTATGATGAAGAGGGTAATCTATTATATCTAAAATAGAAGGAACTCAATTTTAAGCTAAATTTACTCTTTTCAAATATTTTGGATTCAACTATGACACTATTTAAAACATTTAATAAACAATCATTTAATATTTTTCAAATATTGTTTTTTTTAGTTGGGATTGTATTGTGCTTTTCATGTAATTATGTTGATTTTTCAAAAGAAAAGAAAATATCCGCATCATCACCTAATTTTATATTCATACTTGCAGACGATCAGGGTTGGAACGGCACATCAGTTAAAATGATGCATAATGAAGAAGGTTCAAAAAGCGATTATTTCGAAACACCAAATCTAGAGCAACTTGCTGAAAGAGGTATCAGGTTTTCTGATGCATATGCCAGCGCTCCCGTTTGTGCTCCTTCAAGGTATAGTATTCAGTTCGGTAAAACACCGGCCCGTCTATCATTGATTCGTGTTGGAATGAACACTGAACATATAGACCATGAAGGATTTATAAGTATTCCTAAAGCATTAAAAAAAATCAATAGTAAATATAGATCAGCTCATTTTGGAAAATGGGGAATGGGAAGTAATCCTTCTACTTTAGGTTATGATGAGTGCGATGGGCCCACAAAAAATAAGGATGGAAATTTTAATAATAACAAAAGTCAATGGGATAATATATTTAAAAAAGATCCAAAAAATATTTTTTCAATAACTGATAGATCGATTGAATTTATTGAATCATGCGAAGAAGAAAACAAACCATTTTATCTCCAAATTTCACATTATGCTGTTCATTCAAATATTGAATCAACAGAAAAAAACTACGTAAAACTAAAAAACAAGCCCAAGGGGGCACAACAAAAAAATCATGGATTTGCTGCAATGACTTTTGATCTAGATGAAAGTCTTGGAATTTTATTTAAAAAAATAAAAGAACTAGGTATAGAAGACAATACATATATTATATATATGTCTGATAATGGTTCTGTGCCTAATATTCCTGGAGCTAAGAAATATGAAAAAAGTTACAATTATCCACTTAGTAGAGGTAAATGGGATGCTTTTGAAGGAGGAATTCGAGTTCCTCTTATTGTTGCAGGACCAGGAATCAAAAATGGCTCTGAATCTGCCACACCTGTTTCAGGCTCAGATCTCTTACCAACAATAATAGATTTGGCCGGAAACAAAACAATTAAACTAACTGAAATTGATGGAGGAAGTTTTGCGCCAATACTTTTAAATAAAAATAATGATAAAATTAAAAGAGCAGTAGATGGTATTTTTTTTCATGTTCCATATAAAAATGGGATTGCTTTAAAAAAACCTCATTCTGCAATTCGAAAAGGAGACTATAAGTTAATTAAATTTCAGGATGAAAAATCTATATTCTTATATAACTTAGTTAAAGATAAAATGGAAAAATTTAATTTATCTTCACAAATTCCTGAGAAAGCAAAAGAGTTGGAACATATATTAGATAATTACCTTATTAATGTTAGTGCACCTAAATGGCAAGATGGAATTACTTGGAAAAATACACCCCTAAAAGAAATCAACTCAAATTATTAATATGTTGTTTTTTTATTCTTGTCATACTGTTTTAAATTTAATAGCTTAGCGTAAAATTTACACTTTGTTATGAGGGTTTTTTTTTGGCTTATTTTTTTCTTTTGGGCAGGATTTTCTTTTAGTCAAGATACAATCATAAATCAAAAACCTTTTAGCAGTAATATTTTAAGCTATAATAATCCTTCAACCACAATTTCATTTTCAGGTTATTATAGATTTTTGGGCTTTGTGCGTAACCAACAAGAGACATTTCCTAATAATAGTGGTAAAACAGTAGCTATTAGCTCAGGGGATGCTTATAGAGAACCTATGCTTCTTTTGAAGCTCAATGGTAAAACTAGAGATAAAATAACCTTTGGCGCAGATTTTATGCTCAATAGCTTGTATAAAGGTCCTTCATCTGATTTCACCCAAGCATTAACTCTAAATCTTGGACTCAATTTATCAACATCAATTACTACTAAACATGGAACCTTTAATTTTAAATCTGGAGGTGTTTCATGGTATAGACAAAGTCGACTAACTGTTTGGGGTAATCGTTCATTCAATCGAATCAGTATATATGAAAGAAGACCACAAACTCCACTAAATAAAACACCAATTGATCGTTACTCAAGATATTACAACAGCGGTTTGATTGATCAAGGAGTTAGATATGGAAGTCGTGCCTTTCAAGGTATCTTCTTTCAAGGATTAAAACTGCCTTTAAATTTTTCTGTTAAAGGAGTTTTAGGAAAAAGTAATTTTAACCGATCTGTTCTTGAAAATAATGATAATTTTACTGGCTCATTTCAGCTTAAGAATACATTAAGCACTTCTTCAAAAATAGCATACAATTACCTTTCATCATGGGCAAATACTGATTCTATAAGCGATAATAGAAGAAGTTATTTTCTTCATACACTTGAACTGGACAAGAAATGGAATAAAATACAAGTTCAAATGGAGCTTGGAGTTGGAAACTATAGTGATCCAAAATATAAAGCTAAAAAGGGAGAAGCTATTCTTGTAAATATTAAAACTGCCAAATCAACTAAAGTTCCATTGAATTTGCAATTATATAGAATTTCACCACAATTTGTAAATGTTACAGGAAACTTCTTGAACACCTCAATTCTTGAAGTATTTCCAAATATAGATGGAGTAGGGACCACAATAAGAACACCCTATCAAAGCCCAATGGTTGGGCTAGGGTTTCCTGTAAACAATAGACAAGGTGTTTCAATAAATGCAAATGTCAACTTTGATCGTCTCAAACTAAATGGTGGTATTGGAGTATTTGCTGAGATTGACACATCTTATGCAGCATTATCTTATAATCATAATGTTAACAGCCAAACACTTTCCAGAATTTATTTATTTGCACAAAACTGGGGCCCATATAATGCGCTAAATTCAACCTATAGAGGTGTGTATGAAACTGTCAATATCACTGACACAACTGCTGCCGGACTAGCAAACTTTAAAAAGTTTTTTAATACTATTGAGTTTCAAGCCAAATACAATAATAAGATTTTCGGAAAAAACTATTATATTTTTTCATTAACAAGACTTAATACTTGTCAAAAAGATTTAAATATTTTACCTCAGATGGGAAGTGAAGTTTTAATTACTCAGTTTAGTCAAGAAGTTGACTTAAGTTATGAAATTACTGATAAAGCAGCACTTGTTTTAACTTACGGGCTTGAAAAAGTAATGGGTAATCAATACACAGATATAGGCGATAATCCAGATTCAACTGCTACAAATTCTTTTTTAGAGAGTTTAGGCTTAGAGAATCTTTTTAGGTACACAAATTCAAGAAATCAAAAAAATACACTTTTTGGTTTTGGCTTAGATTATAAAATAGGTAATAATGCAATGTTATTTTATCGATTTAATCGATATCGATATTTTGATCCAAATTTTATAGATAATCATTTAAAAGGCTGGGAAATGATGCTTGAATTAAAAATTAATTTTTAAATAATGAAAAGAAGCTTAATACATACAGTTGTTTTTTTTATAATGTTTTTGTCTGTAATCAATCTGTGTGCTCAAGTCAACGAAAAAATTTGGTTTGACGGACTTTTTCGATCTTATTTTGCTAGAGATGCTATTGACAAAAGTAAAATAGATGATACGATATCTGCAAATAATACATCAAATGGTTATAATATTTTAGATCTAAATACTCACATAAACCCAATTGATGATATCGAAGTTTTCGCTCAGCTTCGAATACGTAATTCTTTCGGAAGCTTTTTTGGTTCAGGAACTGAGATAAATGTCCGACAACTTAGGGCAAAAGGTGTAATAAATAATAAAGTTCGTTTCAGTATTGGTGATCTTTTTCTAAAGCAATCTAAATTTACACTGTATAATTATGATGAGGAACTATCAGGTTACGAAAATGATTTGTTAAAGCACTATCGAGATATCATTCATTACGAAAACTTTTACAGAGAAAACAGATGGCGATCACAGGGAATTCAAACTGATTTTTCTTTTGAATTTGACCGATTCATAAGAAGTATTGATTTTGACCTTTTTGTGACTCGCCCTAGAGGTTCAAGTCAAATAAACGAAAGTACATACTCGAGTGATCTTCTACTTTCAGGAGGGTCGATTATTTCTAAAATTAATAAGAGTCTAACATTATCAGGAAACTATATCAACTTATTTGAAGTAGCATCTTCTGGAACACGTAATATCTCTCTGCGAAACCCTATACATGATATGTTGCTAACACATAATTTCAGTAATGACAAAAATCACTTTGAGCAAACTCTACAAACTGGTTTTTCTAAAAGATATTGGTTGCATACTGAGTTAGAAAATAATTTAGAGGATTCAATATCAAATTACACAGAAGGAATGTACTTTGAATTAGAAAATAAATTTATAAAGAAAGATTCTACATTATTTTTAAAAGTTGGTTATCGTTATGTAGACCCGAATTTCAGAAGTGCTGGTGCTCAATCAAGGAGGTTAGATTATATTAGTAAAAGCAATACGATTTATCCTAATTATACCAATATGTCTATTACAAGACCAACCTCTATTTTTGATCTTGCTTCAGATGAACAATTATATAACCAGAATTTATCTAGTATATTAATGGGATTTAATCCTATTTATTCAAATATACTTCCATATGGAGACGCTACACCCAATAGAACTGGAGTCTATATGGATGCTAAATATTATAATAAAAACAAGTTGTTTATTAGTAAGCTTAATGCAGCTTTCTTTAATGAAGTAATAGGTCAAGGTACATTAGAAAAAAGAAATTTTCTACTATTTAAAGGAGCTGCCAAAATTAATTTTCACAGATTGTTAAATTGGGATAAGGAACTGAGTATTCATGTCTCCTCAGAGAGCGAATTAACAAGAAGAGGTGGTGATTCTATTTCTTCTTTGAATTTATATAGCCACCATATAAATACATCTATTAATGCAGAGATAGCTAAAAAGTTTTTTCTTCAAGCATCGTGTAAGCAGCTAAATGCAAATGGTAATGAGTTTTTAACAGAGCGTAATAATTATGGAAATATTACTTATTTCACATCAACACATATAGACCAAAAAGATTATCTATTTTCCTTTGGGATGCTTTATAAATTTAGAGATAATGTATATGCTAATCTTCATTATAATTGGTGGGGTATGAAATTTACAGATCAAATTTATTCAGATTATAAATACAATAGACTTTTATTAATTTTATCAGTAGAGTTATGAAGATAAAAACAAAACTTATTATTTTATTAGGGTTAATATTCTTTATTCAAGGCTGTACAAAAAATGGATTTGAGGGCCCTTCAATTGAAAACCTCTATGCCGATTTCGAGATAAACGAGCCACTAAAAATTATTAACACAAATCCTAGTTTTTCTAATAATGAAGTAGTTAGTTTTCATTGTGAGTTTAATAAACCTGTTCAATGGAAGATTTCTATTCAGGGTCTTACTACTACTGCTACCAGGGAAATTAATGATTTTTCTAATCGTATTGATTCAAATATTATTTTTTGGAGCGGTGGGCCATCACAATTTCCGTTTTTTATAGAAGAAGATTGTGCTATCGAATTGACTTTTGAAAACGAAATCGATACTCTCAGAGATACCATTACTATTGTTTCAGCAAAAACCTACGAAAATGGAGTATGGCTTGAAGATTTTGAGGATGGTTTTCCTGAGAACGGCCTTATTTATTATAACTCCCTTGGAGGTGGAATGACTTTTTCTATAGAAAATGATAGTGCATTATTGGGAAATAGCTATTTTAAGATGGGCGGTAGAGTCAATTGGGACTGGCCTTTAGGTAATATAGACCTTCCGATAAATATTTCTACGACTAGTCAAAGTTCAGATAATTTATATATAAATATCGGAATACTATCAGATCTTTTAGATGTGCATACTGGCCAGTTTATAAATATTTTAATTTCAGAGGAAACAAATACACCTTTTAATGATAATCTAGAAAATAATGCATCAGATCTTTTCGAATCAACAATGGAAGTTTATAAAATGAAGATACCTGTTGACTGGCAAGGATGGCAACTGAAATCATTTAGATACTCAGATTTTGAACCTATATCGCCAAATAATTTAGATATCAATTATAGCATGAATCCAAGTGATATAAAAGCAATTCGAATATCCTGCCAAGCATGCCCTTCTTCTTCTGGAAATCCAATCTGTCCTGAAAATTTTGATAAAGATGTTAGAACCGATATAGATCATATTATTTTCACTTTAAATTCTAATTTATTAGATCAATAATGAAGCTCTTCATAAACATAGCATTTTTATTATTTATTTGTTGTAATATTTCATGTAATTATATGCGTGAGGTAAGTGTTTATGAGCCTNTAAAAGAAATTTCTCCAATAGATAAATTTCCTTATAAAACACTTTTCACAAGTTCTGNCGAGAGTGGTTTATGGGGCGTAAAAAACAATGCATGTAANNATGTNTCATTTGACACTATCAATAGCTANATAGGTAAAGATCACCTTCATATAANGTGGAATGCATCTAAATGTAATTACATAGGAATAGGTTTAAAATGGGCNAATTACAAAGTCAAAAATCTTTCACCCATTATNCAATCAGCAGCAATCGAACTTCGTGTACGTGTTGATTCAGGATTTCTTTCAAAGATTCCTATGTTTTTCATTCTTGAGGATTACGGTGGCAATCAATGTAGGGCAAATGTAAATTACTTAAATCTTGAAGGTGGAAAAATTGATACTGAATGGAGACGAATACGTATTCCTATTCAGGCGTTTAACTATGAAAAAAGAGGGGTAAATATGAGTAATATCAAAGAGCTTCGTCTTGAATTTCAAAGAAAAGGGGATCTTCATATAGATAATATTATAATTGTACCGCACGAGCATATTTATAAAAAGACAAAGAACACATTCACAAAATTATTTGAAACTCATCCAATGCGAATTGGAGCCGGGAAAGAATATTGGTGGGGTATTAACACAAAACATCCATCTAGTCCTAAGTTCGGAGATTCGTTTAAATCTGAAAGCGTTGTTTTTGACCTAGAAGAAGCTAAAAAAGATCAGTGGAATACTTTTGGTTTTTCTCCTTACCAGTGGATGCATACAGATGTTTCTTCTATTTATACGACATCAGCAATTACTTTTAAGATAAAGGCAAATGAACTTCCAAAACTTCAAACAATCTTATTTGCATATAAAGGTGAAAGAAGAAGATTACAAACAACTTTAAATGAAAACAATTTTGTGGATAAAGAAAATGGAATTTATGAAGCCGTACTCCCTTTAAAATCTTTAATAGGACACAATGAATTTAGATGGGATTCTTTAAAGGAGATTAGATTCAAAGTACTTGAAGGTAGTGATTTTGAAATAGGAGACTTTCAGCTTATTGAATTTCGAGGAAATCCTAAAAAGCCTAACGAATGGAGAGGAATTTAAATTTATTTTTTTGCTTGATATTTTTGCTGATTTGCAGTATTTCAGCCCAATCACAAGTTAATAAAGTTGAGGTTATTAAAAATTCCTTTGGTAATTTTGAATTACAGAGAAATGGTAAGCCATACTATATTAAAGGTGCTGGTGCTAAAGATCATTTTGATCTTTTAGTCAAATCAGGAGCTAATTCAATAAGGATTTGGAGCACAAATAATAAGGAATTATTAGATTCTGCATATAATCATAATCTTACTGTTACACTTGGCTTACATGTAAGGCCCGAAAGAAGCGGTATGGATTACGATGACGAATACGCAGTTAAAGGTCAAATTGAATATCTCAAAAATGAAGTCTTAAAATACAAAGATCATCCTGCTTTGTTAGTTTGGGGTATTGGAAATGAGGTTGACCTCAGATATAGTAATTTTAAGGTTTGGGAAACAATTGAAATACTTGCTAAGTTTATCAAAGAGGTGGATCCAAACCATCCAACAATGACTGTAATTGCTGGAGTTGACCCATCAAAAGCTTACTATATTAAAAAATATTGTCCAAGCGTTGACATACTTGGACTCAATGTTTATGGCTCTATAGAAAATGCGGGTGCTAATCTAAGAAAGTTTAATTGGGATAAGCCCTATATTATTTCAGAATGGGGTGTAAATGGCCCCTTCGAAGCGAAAAAAACATCATGGAAAGCAAAAGTTGAACCGCCAAACGGTATAAAAGCAGACCAGCGTCTTCGTAGATATAAAGAACTGATTGAAAAGGATAAAGAACGTTGTCTGGGAAGTTACTGCTTTCTATGGGGGCAAAAACAAGAATCAACTGCCACTTGGCACGGGATGTTTCTTAATAATGGAAATCCTACGGAAGCCGTTGATGTAATGCAGTATTGTTGGACAGGTAAATGGCCCCAATCACGAGCCCCTTCAATAAAAGATATATCATTAGAAAATTTAGGATGGAAAAAAGAACATATTCTCAATCCTTCAAAACAAGCGAATTTGAGAATTGAATACCTCAAATATAATAACCATAAATTAGTATTTGAATACCAATTATTTCCTGAAGCCTTTAGCGATAAAATTGGTGGTGATATACAAAAATCTCCTGATCCAATAAAGTTTGAAATCGTCAAACAGAGTGATAATGAGCTAACATTTATAAGTCCAAAAAAGAAAGGAGCCTATAGAATTTTTGCTTGCGTGAAAAATGAAAAAGGACAAAGTTCTGTTGCTAACATTCCTTTTCTAGTTAAATAAGTATATACTACTTTATTTTTTAAAGAATTGAACTAGCACTTCATATCCAGGTCTAAATAGTAGAACTTCAAAGTTATCTTTTGGTTTAATCAATTCGTTTGTAGTATAAATATTCCAAGCCTTCTCATTTTTATTTCGCCATCCTACTGAGGTGTATAAATTATTAGCTTCAATAATACAACCAATATCATTAACAATAACTTTTGGTATATTCAATTTTGGTTTTGACAAAGAGTTTGTAAACATAGAATCAAGCATAGTTGATTCACTCATGTTACCAAAATCCGATCTTTCCATCCACTTGTGCAAATTATTATACAATGTTTTAAATATTTCTTTGTATTTATGGTTAGAAATAAGGTTGTTAGTTTCAAAGAAATCTTTTGAAATATCATACAGTTCAAAACGATCTTTGTATTTAGAATACCAGTTAGAAAAATATGTGTTCAGTTTCTGCTTTTTATTAAGGGAATCCAAAACGTTCATTGTTTTCATTTGTTGACGATAACGGACTGGCTTGTGTATCGCTGTTGGTGTATCATCATTATAAATTAACTTAAAATTGCCTCCTCTAATACTTCTACGTTTTTCAGTAAATCGATCAAAACGATCTGTAGCTGCATATACATATTTTCGCTGATTTTTTTTATAAAAAGAAAAACCTTCAAATGGTAATTCTCTTTTAATTTTTGCCGCATCTAGAATTGTCGGCGCAAAATCAACAAAGCTGATAAGTTGATTAATGTTTCCTTTACAGGTATCATCAATCCATTTTACAACCATTGGAACACGAATGCCTGTTTCGTAAATTGACCTTTTATATCTAGGGAATGGTCCCCCGTGATCACTAAAGAAAAATATAATAGTATTTTCGTATAAGTTATCATCTTTCAACTGCTCAATAATTAAACCTATTTGTTCGTCAAGTTTTTCAATGTTTTTATAGTTTGTTATAAAGTCATTTTTAATTTCATTCTCTTCAGGAAAAATATAGGGAATTATAACATTTTCTAATTCTTCTTCTAAGTATGGAATCTTATTCTTCCAAATACTGGACTCATGTGTTATGTTAAAATTAAAGACAGAGAAGAAAGGCTGCCCCTTTTTTCTATTTCTCCAATGCGCAGATTTGTTGCTTTCATCCCAGGCTAATGGAGAAGTAAGCATATTATAATCTTCTTTGTAGTTGTTGGTACAGTAATATCCATTTGCTCTAAGATTTTCGGTAAAAAAACGAATTGGAACTTTTGGATTAACACTATAATATGGAAGATGATTATGCTCATTAATTTCATTATTA
>PAYR01000013.1 GCA_002715345.1 Flavobacteriales bacterium
AAAGAAATCCCTAATGAATTTGTTGTGGGATATGGCTTGGATTATAAAGAATTAGGCCGAACTTTGCCGCAGATTTATAAATTAAAAAACAACACATAATGTTGAATTTAGTATTGTTCGGCCCTCCAGGTTCAGGAAAAGGAACCCAATCTGCACTTTTAATTGATAAATACAACTTAGTGCACCTTTCTACAGGAGACATCTTAAGAGGAGAAATTGCTGCTGGAACAGCATTAGGGCTAGAAGCAAAATCGTTAATGGATAAAGGCGATTTAGTGCCTGATTCTGTAGTGATTGGAATGATTAAATCGAAATTAGAAAACAATCCGGATGCAAAAGGGTTTATCTTCGATGGTTTTCCAAGAACAACAGCTCAAGCAGAAGCTTTAGACACTTTGCTAGCAGAATTAAACACAGCAATTTCTGGCATGCTTTCTTTACAGGTTGATGATGAAGAATTATCCAAAAGATTATTGTTAAGAGGAAAAGATAGCGGTAGAGCTGATGATCAAGATGAGAACATCATTCGTAACCGAATCAAAGAATACAACAACAAAACACTACCGTTAAAAGAATTTTACGGAGCGCAAAACAAGCTTCAAGAGATTGAAGGTGTTGGTTCGATTGAAGAAATCAACCAAAAACTATGCACTGCTATTGATAACCTATAATGAAGGTTAAAAACTCAAATTTTGTTGATTATGTCAAAATCTTTTGCCGCTCTGGTAAAGGAGGCGCTGGCTCTGTTCATCTTTTAAGAGATAGAACAACAGCAAAAGGAGGTCCTGATGGTGGAGATGGAGGTCGAGGCGGACACATCATTATAAAAGGCAATGAGCAAATGTGGACATTGCTTCACCTCAAGTATCAAAAACACATTTTCGCTGAACATGGTGGTGCTGGAAGTGGTAATAATAAAATTGGAAAGGATGGCGAAAGCAGAATACTGGAAGTTCCTTTAGGAACTGTTGCCAAAGATGCTGAAACGGGTGAAGTGCTTTTTGAAATCACAACGCATGGCGAAGAACAAATCATGTTGGAAGGTGGTAAAGGAGGAAGAGGAAATGTACACTTTAAATCTCCAACCAACCAAACACCACGCTATGCTCAACCTGGTATTCCAAGCAAGGAAGGTTGGTTCATCTTAGAACTAAAAGTTTTAGCAGATGTTGGATTGGTAGGATTTCCAAATGCAGGAAAATCCACCTTGCTTTCAGTGATTTCGGCTGCAAAACCAGAAATTGCCAATTACCCTTTCACCACATTAGTACCCAACCTAGGAATTGTCTCATATAGAGATCACAAATCATTCATTATGGCAGACATACCCGGAATTATTGAAGGAGCTGCCGAAGGAAGAGGGTTAGGTCTACGATTTTTACGCCATATTGAACGAAACTCAACCCTCTTATTTATGGTTCCTGCTGATAGTGATAATATCAAAAAGGAATATGAAATTCTTTTAGGAGAATTAGAAAAATACAACCCAGAACTACATGATAAAGATCGCATGCTAGCTATCAGTAAATCGGATATGTTGGATGAAGAACTTAAAGAAGAAATGAAAGCCGAGCTTCCAGAAGATATCGACTGCTTATTTATTTCTTCAGTTGCACAACAAGGTTTAACCAAACTGAAGGATGCTCTTTGGCATAACATGAATAAATGATAGACACACTACTTGCATTGGATGAAAAATACTTCCTACTCATCAATCAGTCAGGAATAGATTTTTTGGATCCAATCATGTTGTTCATCACCCATAAATTTTCTTGGATTCCTTTTTACGCTTTTTTAATTTACCTTATTTTTAAACAAAAAGGGAAAGAAGGTTTTTGGATATTGTTAAGCATTGTTCTGCTCATTACCATAGCCGATCAAGGTAGTGTTCAACTCTTTAAGAATGTATTTGAGCGATTACGCCCTTGCCATGTTTTAGAGCAAGTGCGACTTGTAACAGAGCGCTGTGGCGGTCAATTCGGATTTGTTTCTTCACATGCATCAAATGCTTTTTCTTTAGCCATCTTTTTAGGAAAGGTGCTAGGAAACAAAAAATGGTTTATTGGACTTTTTTTATGGGCTGCATTAGTTGCTTACAGCCGAGTATATGTAGGTGTACACTATCCTTTAGATATTATAGGTGGTATGCTTTGGGGAACTTTTGTAGCTTTGGTGATGTTCAATTTGTATCAGCTATTTCGTGAAAAATTTGTTCGATAAAACCTGGTTTATTTGGCTAGCGCTAGTGTGTATTTGGAACTACGGATGGCCAAGTGTACCACCAATTGCTGATGTGCTAGTTGCCGCAATGCTTTCCGTAGTTATTTATCTTTTTAAAAATAGCAAATGAAAAAAATAGTTCTCACAACACTCCTATTAGCTCTTGGATTTAATTCTTATTCGCAAGACAAACCAAAACTAGTTATCGCCATTGTAGTTGATCAAATGCGTTATGATTACATCTATCGATTTTGGGATGACTTTAGTGATAATGGATTTAAAAAATTAGTAGATGAAGGTTATTTTTTTCGTAATACTAATTTCGGATATATGCCAACTTACACAGGTCCTGGGCACGCAAGTATTTTTACAGGAACAACCCCTGCTGTACATGGAATTATAGGAAATAGTTGGTACGATAAATACACCCAAACCTCTGTTTATTGTGCTGGGGATGGAGATATGAAAACCATATGTAATTGTGAAAATCATGCTACGGATGTCTTAGCTAATGATGGTCAAATGTCGCCTCACCGTATGCTCACCACTACTATTGGAGATGAACTTCAATTGTTTAATAATGCTTCTAAAGTAATAGGTATTAGCTTAAAAGATAGAGGTGCTATTTTACCAGCCGGACATATGGGTGATGCTGCTTATTGGATGAATACTAATGGCGAATGGATTTCAAGCAGCTACTATATGGAATCACTTCCTGAATGGATGCTTAACTATCAAAAAACAAATACTGTTAGCGATTATTTGAAAGGAAAATGGGAAGGAGAAAACTTTAGTTACGATTTAGACTCTTTAACTGCTGAAAATGGACCAAATGTAATTAAATCAACACCATTTGGAAATACTATTTTAAAGGATCTTGCTCATGAAATAATAGTTCAAGAAAAGCTGGGACAAGGAACTAATACCGACTTCTTTAGTGTCAGTTTTTCTTCTTCAGATTACGTTGGGCATCAATATGGCCCACATGCTGAAGAATTAATTGACACATATATCCGCTTGGATAATGATATTTCTGATTTCTTAAAAACTTTAGAAAAAAATATTGGAGTTGAAAATGTATTAGTTTTCTTAACCTCTGACCATGGTGTGGTAAGTGTTCCAAACGAACTAAAAAAATATAAAATCCCTGCAGGCTACTTTGATGTAAGCGAAGCCTTGTCAGGTTTAAAAGAACACCTTACAAAACAATTTGGTGAAGGAAAATGGATACACAGATACAGCAACCAACAATTCTATCTAAACAACAATTTGATTCAACAAAAGAATTTAAAGAAGCAAGATGTTGAAATAATCTGCGCCAACTTTTTAATTTCTTTTGAAGGAATAAAAAATACTTTCACAGCTAGTCAGTTACATCATAACGAATATGAAAATGGAATACACGCACTAGTTCAAAAAGGGTTTAGTCAAAAACGATCTGGAGATATTATCATCAATTTAGAAAGTGGATGGATTGAGTGGAAAAGCCCAAGAGGAACTACGCACGGTTCTTGTTATAGCTATGATACACACGTTCCTCTGATATTCTGGGGGAAAAACATTAAAAACGGAGTCTCTGATGAAGCAGTTTTTATTCGTGACATCGCCCCTACTGTTTGCACTCTTTTAGGAATATCCTTTCCAAATGGATGCACTGGAAACCCTATTCAAAGTATTACCGAATGAGGGAAGTAAAATCCAACGATTATTCTATTTTTATTGAAACCGAATCTTCACAATCATTCGATTTCAGCACTTATAGCCAACTGGCAATTTTAGTTGATGAAAACACAAAAAGAGACTGTCTCCCTATCTTTTTAGAGGAAACTAATGTTGATGCAATTCTTATAGAAATCCCCTCTGGAGAAGAGCACAAAAACCTTGAAGGTTGTCAGCTCATTTGGAATGCATTAAGCGCGAATCATTTGGACAGAAATTCATTACTCATCAATCTAGGAGGAGGTGTTATTGGCGATATGGGAGGGTTTGCCGCAAGCACTTACAAAAGAGGGATAGATTTTATACAAATCCCTACCAGTCTTTTAGCAATGGTAGATGCCTCAGTAGGCGGGAAATTAGGAATTGATTTTGCATATTTAAAAAATCAAATCGGAGTATTCAACAATCCAAAAGCAGTACTTATCAATCCTGTTTTCTTAAATAGTTTACCAAAAAATCAACTACTGTCAGGTTTTACAGAAGTGGTGAAACACGCCCTCATTGCAGACAAATACTATTGGAAAGAAATCAAAAACACTCCTCTAGAAAAAATGAATTGGGAATCCGTAATTCATCAATCTGTGGTGATTAAAAACAATATTGTTATGCAAGATCCATTAGAAAAAGGTGATCGAAAAAAACTAAATTTTGGACACACTTTTGGTCATGCCATAGAAAGCTTCTACTTAAAGCAAGGAAAGCCTATTTTACATGGTGAAGCTGTTAGCTTAGGAATGATTTTAGAGAGCAATCTTTCAAAGATCAATAAGAAAGAGAAACAAGAAATATCCTCCTTCATATCAAACACTTTTTCAATACCAAAACAACCACCTCTTAGAGCTCTTTTAGATTGGATGAAAAGCGATAAAAAAAATCGTAAAGAAAAAATCAACTTTACTTTACTTAATGGTATTGGGAGTAGTATTATAAATCAAGAATTTATAGTAGATGAACTACTTTATTGAACACCCGAGCAAGCTTGCAAAAGGAAAAGTCAGTCTTCCTGCATCCAAAAGTTTAAGTAATAGAGCGCTTATCATTCAAGCGCTTTGCAAGGAAGCTTTCTCTATTTCAAATCTTTCCCAAGCAAAAGACACACAAGTTTTAAAAGAAGCTCTAGAAAATTCCTCCAACAAAATAAATATTGATGATGCTGGAACAAGCATGCGTTTTTTAACTGCTTTTTTTAGCATTCAAAAAAAAGAAGTGGTTTTAAAAGGTAGTGAACGCATGCACGATAGGCCAATCGCTCCCTTAGTAGAAGCACTAAATTCTTTAGGAGCTAACATTTCTTATCTTGAAAAAGAGGGGTATCCACCATTACATATTCAAAAAGGAAATATTCAAGGAGGAACTATTCAAGTAAACAGTACTGTCAGTAGTCAATTCATATCAGCATTATTACTGATTGCTCCTACTGTCTCTGGAGGATTAACAATAAATCTTCAAGGTAATTTAGTTTCTAAATCATATATAGAAACGACACTTAAAATGATGTCTTATTTTGGGATAGAATCCAATTGGAGTTCTCAAAAAATTCAAATAAAAGAACAACAATACCAAGCCAAAAACATTTGTATTGAAAACGATTGGAGTGCTGTTACTTTTTGGCTTGAAATAGTAGCATTAGCTGAAAAAGCTCAAATTGAACTAAATGGGCTTTATAGAGACTCTTGGCAAGGAGATATAAAAGCGCTATCTATTTTTTTAAAATTAGGTGTAAACTATCAATTCAAAAACAATCATTTAATACTTTTTAAAGAACCGAAACAAACACCTAAAATCCAACTAAACGTAATAGAAACCCCTGACTTAGCACAGGCTATATGTTGCACCTATGCTGGTCTTCAACAACAGTTAGAAATAACGGGACTATCTACTTTGAAAATTAAAGAAACTAATAGAATTTCAGCACTACATAGCGAATTGGGAAAGCTAGGTATAAACACAAAGATCAGTCAAGATTCCATCCTTATAAAAGATTTCAATAAGCATATAGGAATACCCATTATAAAAACACATCAAGACCACCGCATGGCTATGAGTTTTGCTCCCCTTACTCTATGTTTTGGAAAGTTAATCATTGAAAATATAGATGTGGTAAAAAAATCCTATCCAACATTTTGGGAAGAATTAGAAAAAGTAGGTTTTACAATAGCTCCTGCAACTGACTCAAACAACTAATCTCAAAATCTATAGATTCTTGATGAGCTATTTTTTCAGGATTAAAGTAGACTTGATGCATACCCATAGCTTTTGCAGCTAGTATATCAACCGGTAAATCATCGCCAATCATAACGCTTTCATCAGGCTTACAAAAAGCTTTCACTAAAGCATGCCTAAAAATTTCTGGATTAGGTTTTTTAACCCCTACCTGTTCTGAAGTAACAATTTGCTCGAAATAATGCAGTAATTTAGATTGCTCTAGCTTTACATACTGAACCTCCTCAAAACCATTAGTAATAATATGAAGATGATATTTTTCTTTTAAATAATCGAGCACTTCATAAGTAAACGGAAAAACATTCTTTTTTAAAGGACATTTCTGAATGTATTGATCTCCCAACTCACTAGCTAAACGACTATCATCTATACCAAAATCTTGTAAAGTTAATTTGAAACGACTAGAGCGTAACACATCCTTCTCAACTTTACCATCTCTGTATAACTCCCATAAGTGTTCGTTGTGCATTTTATAATTATCAATAAACACATCAACATCACTAATCCCTTTCTTGCTTAGAGCGTGCTCCTCATATAGCTCTGAAAGTGTTTTGTAAGCATTGGTTTCGAAATCCCAAAGCGTACGATCTAAATCGAAAAAAATATGTTTTATCTGCATTTGTTAAAGAGTGGTTAATACAACAGAAAGCACAAAAGACCATCCAAATACAGAGGCCGCTAAAACAGGAAGTGTCTTTTTCTTATTTGGGAAAAAGCGTAGCGCAATAAAAGTACCTATTGGAATAGAAAAGAAAATAGGAGTTAAAAATGCGATACCAAACAGACCATATTTACGCATTGTTTTGATAGCCACAACCTTCTTCAATCCTTTTTTAGAATTTTGCTTTTGACGATTAGACATCCAAGTATCATAAAGCTCGATAATCCAACGGTTAAATTTTGCGAATACAATGACCCCTAACACACCTCCAATAGAAGAAAACAAGAAAGTTTCCCAAAGAGAAAAATCATACTGATAAGCAGCTATAGGAATTGCAAGTAGAAATTTCACACTACTCATCAACATTATCATAAATACCTAATATAAACTCATTACTCAAAAAAATGGTAATGTAAAAATCTAACATTTATAACAGATAGAAAACAAAAACAATATAAATATTACGCGCTCAAAGCTTTACCCCAAAAGCTAAATCTCCAGCATCTCCCAGTCCTGGTACTATGTAAGAATTCTCATCTAAATCAGAGTCAATTGCTCCAACCCAAAGAATAAAAGAATATCCTTTTAATGCTTCTTGTATATGATCTATAGCATATTGACTAGCTACAACTGAAACAATATGTATATGTTTTGGCACCCCATTCTTTAAAAGTGCTTCTCTTGCTAATAATATTGATGTACCTGTTGCCAACATAGGGTCAGATAGAATCATAACTTTATCTTGTATAGATGGGGCAGCTATATATTCTACTGCAACCTCTAACTTATTTTGGGATGTATATTTACGATAAGCAGAAACGAAAGCACTATCAGCAGCATCAAAGTAATTGAGTAGACCTTGATGCAAGGGCAAACCAGCTCTTAAAACATTTGCTAAAACAACCTTTTCTGCAACTTTTGAAATTGTCTTTCCAAGAGGTGTATTTACCTCTTCCTCATTAAACTCTAAGGTTTTAGAAATTTCATAAGCCATAATCTCGCCTATGCGCTCTAAATTTCGTCTAAACCTCATAGAGTCTTTCTGTATTACAACGGATCGTAATTCCTTCAAGAAATTATGAACTAATGAATTTTGATTAGCCAACACTTGCAACATAACTTATGATTTAAACCATTTTAAATAAAATGGCAGCCTATTAATCTTAACTGTATAGTAATATGTTTTTTTTGCTCCGAATCCTTCATTTCTTTTAGCAACACCACTTAAATTGGATCCTTCAAAATCAAAGGTAAATTCCATTTTTTGATAAAGAGATAAAATGTGATTAAAGATAAAAAAAAATGCTCCCACTTTTCTACCCTTATTTGTTGAATACGAAGTTAACAAAGTCAATCTTTTATTATCAACTAACAAAAAAACAGAACCTAACTTCTGACCCTCTAAGGATGCTGAAAAAAACCTTGCATTACTGTTAGATAAAGATGTTTTCATTATATTTCTTAGTAACCGAAACTGATGAACATCCATGTGACCTTTTGCTAACATCTCTTTTTGTAACATGAAATCTTTAATTGAATCTGAGGCAATATTTATTCCAGTTTTTTGAGCCTTCTGTATCGATTTTTTATGACTGCTAGAAAAATTTTTATAAAGGTCATCAATACAACCTTTTAAAGAGAGTATATGATTTACTTTCCTCTTAACACAGTACTTAGTATTAGTATTAGTATTAAGATTAAGTTCGATGTATTTAAATTTCTCAGGGATTGAATTTAAAAATAAATCAGCATCTAATTCCTCTTTAGAAAAAACGCCTAATTGCTGACAAAAAAAAGGCTGATAAATATATTCTATCCCCCATTTTTTTCTTTTTGGTAAAGGGAATACTGCTTCATAATCATTGAGCACCAAAGCATCCCAGTCATCACATACAACATCTAGATACCAAGAGAATCCATAAATCAAACGATTAGATGAATTAGAAATACAAGCGTCCCACTTTTTAAAATTAATCTCCTTATGCTCGATGTAATGAATCATGACTTTGATAGTTTCACAATATCCTCATACAATTGACTCCAGCCTTTCCATGCTCCGTGCTCGCTCCAAGTTTCATTATGCCAAAGCGTAACGAATGTTCCATTGACTTTTTTTACCTCTTGCATTAACTCTTTAGTTAAAGATAATGCTTGTTCTGGAGTAAAATCTAAATAATATTTAAAGGTAGCATCCATCACTATAAATGGGTGTACTTTTAAAGATGTACTTTGTTCTAACTCCAAATCGTAAAAATAAAAGGGATGGCAAATACTGGCTCTAAATCCTGGATAAGCAGCATAACCCATGGTATAATCGTGCTGAACACCTAAATCAATAAGATTACGATAAGTTGTAGGAAAGGAGAGTTTGAGAAAATGTTGTCTACTTATAGTCACTTCTCTTTTAATGATATTTTTTAGTCGTTTCCACTCTTCTTTAAGTTTAGCATCATCATTATTTGAGCCAAAAGATGGATGTATTCCTACTTGAGCATGATCCGCAAGATGCTTGATGAGGAGTTGAAATTTCCTGCTTTGAAATGGAATGTTTTTATCATTCAACCCATAATCGGCTAATAATACAAAATAAACTACCTCTAAATCGTATTTTTCTTGTAGTGCTAATTGCAACTCAAAAGTGTCATAGGGATCCGATTGTTTCTTTCTAAGCACTTCCCAGCGTTCTTTCGCCTCTTCTTTTTCTCCTTTCCAAAGCGAACGAGCAAATGCTCCTATAGTTCTAGCCAATCCTTTTTCTAAATAGCAATAAGCATTGTCTATATCTATTGTAGAAATAAACTTGAATTCGCTACCCTCAGGTCGAAAGTCAGGATAGGTTTGCTGAATTATTAGCAATAATTTCTGAAGCCAAAGATTAACTAATGGTTTTTGTAAAAACCCATGTTGAAAAGCCAAACTTTCTTTGGCCATAAAACGCTCATAATGATCTCGAATATGAGGCAAATACTCTTCATACCTAGACAATAAATAAAAGCTTGCAGCAAAAACATCAAAAGGTAAAGAGGAATAGGAGCTTGTCTGAAAAAAAACAGGCAAACCCTCCCATTCTGTTAACTGTATTTCTTGATCTGAAATTCCTTTTTCTAGCAATAAATCATGGCATTCAACAAAAAACTCTTCTCCCAACCTACTCATAGAATAATTAAGTTTTAGCCCATCATGATTCTGGAAACGAATAAGGTCATCTGTTAATTCATAAGGGGTATTCCAAACATCTACAAAAATGGTTTGGAAAATATACCGAATACGATTAGTTATGTCCGGAGTATAAATTAACATTTACAGCAAAGCATTATCTACAAAGCTAAAATAATTGTTTTCAACAGTTATGAGATAATCTAAAAAAGGAATTTTTTATCTAGGGAAATCATCCTCAGCCAATTTATTGATAGGAAGTTTTTTTTCATAAGTCATAAATTAAAGATAAAAAAAAGGGCTTTCAATTGAAAGCCCTTTCGTATCGATAAGGTTAACAACCTACTATAGACTATTAACGTGCTTCGCTAATTTTGATTTTAGGTTAGCCGCTTTATTACAGTGAATAATGTTACGCTTTGTTAACTTATCCAACATTGATTCTACCTCTGATAAAAACTTAGCTGCTTCCTTCTTGTCAGACATAGCTCTTAACTTTCTAACAGCATTACGAGCTGTTTTGTGGTAATAGCTGTTTGCAGCGTTTCTTTTCGCTGTTTGTCTGATTCTTTTCTTTGCTGACTTGTGATTAGCCATATCTCTTGTTTATTTTCTGTTCAAAATTGGAGCGCAAATGTATAAATTTTTATCCAAATACAATAGTAAATACTATTTGGTTTTTTTGGCACGAGTCATTTCTCTTTTTCTAGCAGGTCCTTCTAAGCTTTCCACTTCAAAACCTACTGCCTTTAATGCGCGTTTCACAGATCCTTTTGCACAATAAGTCACTAAAATAGCACCTACATTCATTACACTTAAAATTTTGGCAAATATCTCTTCGGTCCACAATTCCGGTTGCACTCTAGGTGCAAACGCATCATAATACACTAGGTCAAAAGTATTTTGAAAGACAACATTTTGAATGGTAGATTCTATTTTCTGAAGAGTAAAATGCTGATCTATCATGTGTACATCATTCCAACTACACTGGTGCATATATTGAAAAACAGCTTCTTCATCTTCGAAGCCTAATAATCCTATATACTCCATTTTATTTGCTAAATCAGGATTTATCGGATACGCCTCCAATGCTGTATAGGTGATTTCATTATGCAATTTTCGATTTTCCAAACATGTTAAGTACGCATTAAGACCTGTTCCAAAACCCATTTCTAAAATAGAAAGTTTTGTTTTAGGTATTGATTTCAGTCCATGCTTAACAAACACATGTTGCGCTTCAGAAAGGGCCCCATGAATAGAATGATAATGCTCTTCAAAATCTGGAATATATAATGTCTTACTTCCATCTGCTGTTTGTATAATCTGTCTTTTCACTTAACAATATCTTAAACACTTTATTTTCTTAAATTTGCAGTCTGTTCTAAAAACTATATTCACATGGCTAAAAAAAGCATTCTCAATAAAAAATCACTTATATTTTTAGAAAATTACATCAACAATCCTTCACCTACAGGTTTTGAAAGCGAAGGTCAAAAAATGTGGCTAGATTACATCAAACCATATATTGACGACTATTTTGTAGACACCTATGGAACTGTTGTTGGAGTTGTCAACCCTGAAGCTAAATACAAAGTAGTAATTGAAGCACATGCGGATGAAATTTCTTGGTTTGTACACTACATTACAAAAGAAGGGTTCATATACCTCAGAAGAAATGGCGGAAGCGACCATCAAATAGCCCCGTCTAAAAGAGTGAACATCCATACTAAAAAAGGGATTGTGAAAGCTGTTTTTGGATGGCCTGCTATTCACACAAGACATGGTGGAGAAGAGAAATCCCCTAAACTTGATAACATCTTTTTAGATTGCGGATGTACTTCAAAAGAAGAAGTAGAAAAATTAGGAGTACATGTGGGTTGTGTGATTACTTACGAAGATGAATTTATGGTCTTAAACAACAACTTTTATGTAGGTCGTGCATTAGACAACCGGATTGGAGGATTCATGATTGCAGAAGTAGCACGACTATTAAAAGATAATAAAAAGAGACTTCCTTTTGGACTTTACATCACTAATTCAGTACAAGAAGAGGTAGGTTTAAGAGGTGCTCAAATGATTACAGAGTCCATCAAACCAAATGTTGCTATTGTAACAGATGTTTGTCACGATACGCAAACACCTATGATCAATAAGATTAAGCAAGGTGATTTGTTTGCTGGAAAAGGACCTGTACTTACCTACGGACCTGCTGTTCAAAACAATTTATTAGACCTATTAATAGACACTGCTGAAGGCAAGAAGATTCCGTACCAAAGAGCAGCAGCTTCTAGAGCTACAGGAACAGATACAGACGCCTTTGCTTATTCTACAGGAGGTGTTGCTTCAGCGCTTATTTCTTTACCATTACGCTACATGCATACAACAGTAGAAAGCGTACATAAAGATGATGTAGAAAATGTGATTAAGCTAATTTACGAAGCCTTATTAAAAATTGAAGACGGTCACGATTTCAGATATTTGAAATAATCCTCCAATGAAAATCACTAAAACTCAAAACTCTCGTTTAGCAAAAACAAATTTCAATAAATTGGAATTTGGAAAAACTTTTAGTGATCACATGTTAATGTGTAAGTTTCAAGAAGATCAGTGGCAAGATGCTGAAATCTTACCGTATCAATCACTATCTTTTGCTCCAGGAACACATGTTTTTCATTATGGACAAGCCGTTTTTGAAGGAATGAAAGCTTTTAAAAACAAACAAGGACAAACAATCTTGTTTCGTCCTGAAGAAAACATGAATCGTTTAAACCAATCAGCAAACAGGTTGTGTATGCCGTCTATCCCATCATCTATCTTTATGGATGGCTTAAAAAGTTTACTAAAGCTAGATAAGCAATGGATTCCTGAAGGCAATGGGAAATCGCTCTACATTCGACCATTTATGATAGCAAGTAGCGAATTCATCAGAGCTACTCCAGCTGATGAGTTCACCTTTTTCATCATCACATCACCTAGCGCTTCTTACTATTCTGGAGAAGTCCATTTAAAAGTGGAAGAAAAATTTGCAAGATCTGTAGAAGGGGGTACTGGATTTGCCAAAGCTGCAGGAAACTATGCAGCAGCCTTTGAGCCTACCAAAAAAGCACAGGTAGCAGGATTTACACAAGTAGTTTGGACAGACGCTTTCGAGCATCAATACATTGAAGAGTCGGGTACGATGAACATTATGTTCCGTATCAATGACACCTTGATAACTCCTGCTTTAAGTGAAAGTATTTTGGCAGGAATTACTAGGGACAGTATTTTAAAAATAGCTAAAGAAAAAGGAATTTCTGTTGAAGAGCGTCAAATCGCTATCTCAGAAATAATGGAAGCACATCAAAACGGTACTTTACAAGAAGCTTTTGGGCTGGGCACAGCTGTAACCGTAATCCCTATTAACTCCATAACATATAGAGAAGAAAAAATCGAAATCGAAGCAATTAGTGATAGCTACGCACATCAACTAAAAGCAGAATTACAAAACATCCAACAAGGAATTTGTCCAGACACACACAACTGGATAGTTACTGTTTAAACAGCATCTTGAAATGCTGAATACCCGCTTCCTCAAAAAGCGCTCCTTCTTTTTCAAAACCTAATTTTTGATAAAAATCTGCGACTTGAATTTGAGCATGCAGATAAATAGGTTTAGCATATTTTTGGACTTCTTCAATCATCTTCTTTAACAAATATTGGCCAATCCCTTTTCCCCTATGATTTGGAAGAACAGCAAATCGTTCTAATTTAATTCCATTGGGTGTAAAACGCCAACGAGCTGTGGCAACTGCCTTACTGTCTGCAGTAACTAAATAATGTTGAGAAACCTCCTCAAAAGCATCATATTCATCCGAAGCATCAACTCCTTGTTCTTGCACAAAAACGGCTGTTCTTATTTGTTGCGCTAACAAAAAATCGACATCAGAAACTTGTATTTTACGCAAGCTCCACATGCTTTTCTAAAATAGCTTTAATATCTGGCTTAAAGTACAAATCACTCTTCATTACTTTACCATCTTCTCTAAAAATGGGCTTGCCATCTTTATCTAATTTGGACATATTAGAGCGTTGTATTTCATTAAAAATATCCTCCATCACATCTTGTAAGCCATGCTTTAAAACAGAACCACACCATATATACAGCAAGTCACCTAAAGCATCTGCTATCTCAACCAAATCCCCTTCTTTACAAGCCTGTAAATACTCTTCATTTTCTTCATGCATTAATCTATGCCTTAACAAATAAGTTTCCTCTCCTACATTTGCCACAGGAATATCTTCATTGCCAATTAAAAAAACCTCATGGAACTTTCTTACTTTATCTATTTTATCTTGCATTTTATTTTATTTTGATGAGCAGTAAATATAGTCGAGTTTTTGTTTAATTTTGTGATTCAATAAAAAAATAAATCAATGAAAAAAATAGCTTTTATTATAGCTTTAACTATTGGTTTTTCTTCTTTTACAAGTGCACATACTGATCACTTTAAAATTGACATTCAAAAAAGTAATGTTAAATGGGTAGGAAGTAAAATTTCTGGTAGCAGCCATGAAGGAAATATTTCCATAACAGAAGGGATAATCAGCATCAACGATGGAAATATGGTGAATGCAGAATTTGTTGTTGACTTAAACACAATGACTTGCACCGACCTGGGAGAAAAAAAAGCAGGATATCTAGTTGACCACCTTAAAAATGAAGACTTTTTCGATGTTCCGAATCATCCTCAAGCTCGACTAAAACTGATTAAAGCAACTAAAACAGAAAAAGGGTATAACATTATTGCTGGTTTGACAATAAAAGACAAAACCCATCCTGTTGTTTTTGATATTGAGTGGACCCAAAGAGGCGTCACTGCTTTAGCAAGCGGAACACTTACATTCAATCGTACAAAATTCGATATTACTTATGGTTCAGGTAGCTTTTTTGACGATCTAGGAGACAGAGCAATCAAGGATGAAGTAATACTAGAATTTCGCGTAATGGCAAACCATGAAGAAAATGGAGCACATCACTAAGGGGCACTGGATTTTTGCTGCAATTTTCGCTATTTCATTTGTAGGGTTTCTTATTTGGTCCTACCGAAAAGATTTACAACTACATAAAGTTCACTACCAAGGAAGCAGTTTGTTTTTACTTGGGCTATTAGTAATAGTTTTCCTGCTTTATGTATTCAGAGGATTTATGAAATAGATAGATAAGTCACTCAGAGAGTGACTTTTCTTTTATCTAATTATTTGTGATTTCAACCCAAATTATAGTAACTATGAGAGTATTTAAATTTATCTTTTTTGCCATTTTAGGTTTTATTGGTCTATACATTTTAGCTTGTGCAATTATGACTAGTAAATTTGAGATAAGTAGAGACATTGAAATCAATTCTAACCCTCTAATTATATTTAATCAAGTTAATGATTTCCAAAATTGGAACAACTGGGAACCGTGGGCTGAAATGGACACTACCATTATTAACAATTATGGAGATATTACATCAGGAGAATGTGCTTACAGAGAATGGACTGCAGAAAAAGTGGGTAATGGTAACATGAATATAACGAACAGTAAGTTACTTGAACAAATCGATTTTGAAATATCTTTATCAGATTGGAGTACTTTTTACGGACAGTTCATTTTTGAACCAAAAGAAGCAGGTGTGAAAGTAAGATGGACAAATGAAGGTGATTTACCATTTATAGCAAGAGGGTGTGGTCCTATTTTTGATGTTATGATGGGTGCAGATTTTGAAAAAGGACTCAACAACTTGAAAGTATACTGCGAAAACCTTCCTGCGCGTACAGAGAATATGCAAGTAGTAATATGGGAATCTCAACCATATGTATACATTCTAGACAGTTGTAAAGTAAGTGATATCAGCGCAAAGCTAGCAGAAGTTTATGCAGAAATTTATTATTACCTGGCTAGCCAAGGAACAATGTCAATTGACCAACCTTTCGCTAGGTATTTAAGCTTCCCTCAGAATCCAGGGGATGAAAACAAGGTAATCCTTCAAGCAGGCGCCTTTTTAGAGACAGAAATAGAAACAGAAGGAAGAATACAAATAGACTACTCTAATTCTGGGAAAATAGCACAAGCCAGCCATTTTGGAGCTTACGAAACAATATGGGATACGCATGATGCTATAAAAAAGTACTGCAAGGTACAAGGACTTAAGATTAATGGGAGTGCATTTGAAATGTACATTACCGATCCCGGGCTAGAATCCAACACCGCTAACTGGGAAACAAGGGTAACTTACGAATTGAAATAAAATATGCGAGTAAATCTTTACACTTTATCACTATTGTTCCTTCCTTTCATAGCTTTATGCCAATGTGATGAAAATGAATATTCCATTAGTCTTTCATCCACAAGTGGAGAATGGGCAGAAGAAATGAGTTGGGAATTTTGGGACTACAACACATGGATGCTTGGATTAGAAAGCTCGCAAGAAGCTATTTATTCATATCAAGGAGAAAATGATTTCGAAACCACACTACAAGAGGGATGTATATCAGATGTCGGCTGCTATATACTAGCAGGTTACGACTCTTGGGGTGATGGATGGAATGATGGATTTGTTACTATAGAAATTAATAATGGTGGTAGCGAAACATTTGAATTTATTGATGGAAACTATGCTTATTGGACTTTTAACATAAATACTGATTCTTGTGAATGGCAAATTCCTGGATGCACAGATTCAACATCTAATAATTACAATGAATTTGCAACCCTAGATGATGGCTCTTGTATTACGCCCTTTATCTTTGAATGGGAAAAGCAAGAGAGAGAGTACTTTTTATATGTTCCGAATAATTTACCTCTAAATGCACCGCTTGTATTTGTTCTACATGGATATTGGGGAAGTGGAGAAAACTGGATCGAAGTTTTTCAAGAATTAGCTGACGAACATAATTTTGCAGTTTGCGCACCTAATGGATTAGAAGACAACTTTGGAATCAATCATTTTAACTCAAATTTCGATGCTGCAATGTCTACAGTAGATGATTTAGGGTTTTTATCAAATTTGGCTTTTTATCTTCACGATGAATACAATTTAAATCCGGAAAAAACATTTTCTTGTGGTTTTTCTAATGGTGGATATATGAGTTTTTCATTGGCTTGTAATGCTCCTGAAGTTTTTAAAGCTGTTGCATCAGTTACTGGAACTATGAGTGGTAACGATTGGAATGAGTTTAATCCTTCTATACTGGTTCCTGTAATGCAAATTAGCGGAACTGATGATGATGAAGTACCCAAATCTGGAGTAACAGAAGAATACTGGGATGGCGCCCCTGATATTTATAGCATAATGAATTTTTGGGGAGAGCAACATAATTGTCTTAATACAGAAACAATTAATTTAGAATTTGATTTTTCAACTGATATCACCTACTACAATGACTGTGAGAATAACAATGAACTGAGATTATATATTGTAAATGGCATGGGGCATACATGGCCTTCATTTGCGGCATCCGAAATTTGGGACTTTTTCATGCAGGTAGATGGAAGTAGTAATGTTTTGGTCAATACTTCAATTTCCAACAAATCAATAATAAAAATATTAAATATTTTGGGGCAAGAAACAACACCTCAAAAGAACACCGCCCTTTTTTACTTCTTTGATGATGGTAGTGTAGAAAAGAAAATAATTATTGAATAAGCTACATATTTCTTCTGTATTGACCACCAACTTCAAATAGAGCTTCTGTAATTTGACCTAAAGAACAATGCTTAGCGGCATCCATCAAGACAGCAAAAATGTTTTTATTTTGTATTGCTACTTCTTGTAATTTATGTAAACTCTCTTTTGCTAAATCTGATTTATGCGAATGTAAGCTTTGAAGCATCCCAATTTGATATTCTTTCTCTTCAGTAGTTGCTCTAATAACTTCAGAAGGGGTAATGGTTGGGGAACCTTTTGAATTTAAGAATGTATTCACACCAATAATTGGATATTCTCCTGTATGCTTTAATGTTTCGTAATACAACGACTCCTCTTGGATTTTAGAGCGTTGGTACATGGTTTCCATGGCACCCAAGACTCCTCCTCTTTCGGTAATTCTATCAAATTCTGTCAATACAGCTTCTTCTACCAAATCCGTTAGCTCCTCAATAATAAATGCTCCCTGAATTGGATTTTCATTCTTTGCTAAACCAAGCTCTTTATTGATAATAAGCTGAATAGCCATAGCTCTACGAACGGACTCTTCAGTAGGTGTAGTAATCGCCTCATCATAAGCATTTGTATGCAGCGAGTTACAATTATCATAAATTGCATACAAAGCTTGAAGCGTAGTACGGATATCGTTGAAATCTATTTCTTGCGCGTGTAATGAACGACCAGAAGTTTGAATATGATATTTTAGCATTTGAGCTCGTTCATTAGCTCCGTATTTATGCTTCATCGCTTTTGCCCAAATCCTCCTAGCTACACGACCAATCACTGCATATTCAGGATCCACCCCATTAGAGAAGAAGAACGATAGGTTTGGACCAAATTTATTGATATCCATGCCTCTACTTAAGTAGTACTCTACATAAGTAAATCCATTTGCTAAAGTGAATGCCAACTGTGAAATAGGATTAGCTCCTGCTTCTGCAATATGGTATCCAGAAATAGAAACAGAATAGAAGTTACGCACTCCTTTATCAATAAAGTACGACTGCACATCTCCCATCATTCGCAAGGCAAATTCTGTAGAGAATATACATGTGTTTTGAGCTTGGTCTTCTTTTAGGATATCTGCCTGAACAGTCCCTCTCACTTTTGTTAATGTCTCGGCTTTGATTTGTTCGTAAACATCCGCTGGCAACACCTGATCTCCTGTAACACCTAAAAGCATCAACCCTAAGCCATCATTTCCTTCAGGCAAATCCCCTTGATACTGTGGCCTTTCCTTGCCTTTATAGATGGCAACGATTTTCTTTTCTACCTCTTTTTCTAAACCGTTTTCTCTAATGTACTTTTCGCAGTTTTGGTCGATAGCTGCATTCATGAAATAACCCAACAGCATAGGTGCCGGACCGTTAATTGTCATAGATACAGATGTGGTTGGATTACTTAAATCAAAACCAGAGTATAATTTTTTAGCATCATCCAAACAACAAATAGAAACTCCTGAGTTTCCGATTTTACCATAAATATCCGGTCTATAATCAGGATCATTTCCATATAACGTGACAGAATCAAAAGCAGTAGATAAACGCTTTGCAGGCATTCCTAAACTAACATAATGAAATCGCTTATTTGTTCTTTCTGGCCCACCTTCTCCCGCAAACATTCTAGTAGGATCTTCACCTTCTCTTTTAAACGGAAACAAACCAGCTGTATATGGAAATCTACCTGGCACATTCTCTTGTAATTGCCAGTGTAGTACATCTCCCCACCCCTCATATTTTGGTAAGCAAATTTTTGGAATATCAGAATGCGACAATGACTTAGTATGTGTTTTTATTGCTAACTCTTTATCACGAACTTTAAATTTATATTCAGGTGCTTTATAAGCCGATTGTAAATCACTCCAATCATCAATAAGTTGTTTGTTTTTCGGATCTAAATGGACCAATTTTTGAGCATATGCTTCTTGTAATCCTTTCAATAATCTATCCTTGTCTTCCAAGCTAGATTTTTGAATTGTTTCCATCGATTTATGCAATCCATACAATTCTTGCGCTACTTCTTTTTGATCCCTAGACCACTTATCGTAAGCACGATTATTATCCGAAATTTCTGACAAATACCTTGTTCTTTTAGAAGGTATTACAAAGATTTTTTCAGACATTTCTTTGGTAATTTCGAAAGAAGAAGGTAAATCTGCTCCTGTTTTCTCTACTACCTTATCCATGATTGCTTTATACAAGGAGTTTGCTCCAGGGTCATTAAACTGCGAAGCAATCGTCCCAAATACAGGCATCTCATCTACATCTTGTGTAAACAGCTGATGATTGCGTTGATATTGTTTCTTGACATCACGCAAAGCATCTAATGCACCACGCTTGTCAAATTTGTTAATTGAAATAAGGTTGGCAAAATCCAGCATGTCAATTTTTTCCAATTGTGTAGCTGCTCCATACTCTGGAGTCATTACATATAAAGAAGCATCTGAATGCTCTAAAATCTCTGTATCTGACTGACCTATTCCAGAAGTTTCCAAAATAACTAAATCGTAGTTCGCTGCCTTTAAAATATCTAAAGCATCATTTACATGAGCCGATAAAGCCAAATTGGCTTGGCGTGTTGCTAAAGAGCGCATGTAAACTCTTTCACTTTTAATGGCATTCATGCGAATTCTATCTCCCAGAAGTGCTCCTCCTGTCTTTCTCTTAGAAGGATCAACAGAAACAATAGCTATTTGCTTATCTGAAAAATCAATTAAAAATCTTCGCACAAGCTCATCCACTAAAGATGACTTTCCAGCTCCACCAGTTCCTGTAATCCCTAACACAGGAGTTTTAGATTTTGCTGCTAATTCTTTGATTTTTGCTAATTCTGTTTCGGCTTCTTCCGGATGATTCTCGGCCGCTGAAATAAGTTTTGCAATGTTTTGCACATTCGACAAATCGTCTGAGCAACCTCCCACATTTTTACCTGTAGGGAAATCCGACTTCTCAACTAAATCATTTACCATCCCTTGTAACCCCATCGATCTACCATCATCTGGATGATAAATACGCGTAATTCCATAAGCATGTAACTCTTCTATTTCTTCTGGAAGAATTGTACCTCCTCCTCCGGCAAAAATCTTTATATGACTCACTCCCTTTTCTTTAAGTAAGTCAAACATATATTTCAAATACTCCGTATGACCTCCTTGATAAGAGGTCATCGCAATAGCGTTTGCATCCTCTTCAATTGCACAATTAACAACCTCTTCTACCGATCGGTCATGCCCTAAATGAATCACCTCACAACCTGTTGCCTGAATGATTCTACGCATGATATTGATAGCGGCATCATGTCCATCAAAAAGAGAAGCTGCTGTTACAATCCTTACTTTATTTGTTGGTTTATACGGAAGTATATGTTCCATTGATTCTTTAGATTTGTACCTGCAAATATAAGAGATTATCACCTTTGATTTTTGTATAAATTTGTGAGGATAAAAATGAAGAAAAAGACTATCATATTAGGTGCAGGAATCAGTGGATTAAGTGCTGCTCATTTCTTATCTAAAAAGAGTGATGATTTTGTCATTTTAGAAGGAAATAATCGAGTTGGCGGATGGATTAACTCCGAGAAAATCGAGGGATATATATGTGAAAATGGGCCAAATACAGTACTCTTAAACAACACAGCACTTATAGCACTTTTAAAAGATCTAAATTTAGAGAAAGAGCTTTGTAAACCTCAAGAGAGTGCTGCAAATAATCGATATGTACTTCATAAAAACAAATTACAAAAGATTCCTACTAGTGCATGGCAATTTTTCGTTACTCCTTTATTGAGATTGAGCGACAAACTACTTTTATTAAACGAACCATTTGTCAAAAAACATAAGAATGATACTAGTGTTGCTTCATTTTCTAAAAACCGATTTGGAGCAGGATTTTATGAGCAATTGATCCTTCCATTTGTGACAGGAATTTATGCTGGAAATCCAGAAAAAATGAGTGTTAAACATGCGCTCAAATCACTTTGGGAAATGGAACAAAAAAATGGAAGTGTGTTCAAGGGATTTCAAAAAAACTTAAAAGAACAACAAAAGGACGGTTTACCCAAGGTTAAAATGTTCACACTACCAAATGGATTAGGCCAGCTAACAGATTGTATAGGAAAAAATTTAGGTGACAAACTACACCTCAACACTAAAGTTGAAATGATTGAAAAAACAAATACTGTTTTTTCAATACACACAAATAAAGGAGTGTTTGAATGCGAACAAGTTATCTGCACATTGCCAGCTGGTGTCACATCAAAACTAATAAGGGAAAGTAGTCTAAAAGAAAAACTTCAAGATTTAGAATATGTCCCTATAGATATTTTTCATTTTGGGTTCGACAAAAAACATGTTAAAAAACAAGTTACAGGATTCGGCTTGTTAACCAAGGAAACTGACAAAAAACACTTTTTAGGTATACTTTTTAACAGTCAAATTTTTCCACATACTGCTCCTAAAGATAAAGAACTATTTACACTTATTATAGGAGGAAGTCGTCAATCGGAATTATGCCAAAAGAAACCTACTGAGCTACGAAAAATTTTGCTCAAGGAAATATCTGAAATTCTTAACATCGACGGGGCACCTAGTTTCATTAAGCATATAAGATACAAAAAGGCAATCCCTCAATATAGTTTAGAACATCAAGGTTTAGTTAACTGCCTTGAAAAATACCAAACCGCTCACCAAGGTTTTTATTTTTTGAGCAATTATATACAAGGTATATCTGTAAGTGATCGAGTTTTAAAATCATACGAACTAGTTAAGAATTTTTAATTTAGACCTCCTATTTTAAAAACAATATGAAGAAGTTATATTTTTTATTAGCAGCTAATATCACAGCAATCGCCCTTATTCTAGTATCACCAAGTCAAGAGATGAATTTTCATGATGGATTTAGAAAACCAGGTGAAGCGCCGGGTGGAAGAAAGTCTTGGGATGCTAAAAGATTATTAGATCCAAGTACAGGAAAAGTACCAAACAATATACATAGCCGAGAATTAAAGTTTGCTCAAAGCTTACCCAACGATATAAACAATTCAAGTCTTGAATGGCGTGCAGAAGGACCTTATAATGTCGGAGGTAGAACTAGAGCTTTGGCATTTGACTGCACCGATGAGAACATTTTACTCGCTGGAGGTGCTTCAGGAGGAGTGTGGCGCTCTACTAATCAAGGGGAAAGTTGGGAGAAAATGACAAACCCTTTTCAGCTACACAATGTTACCTGTATTGATCAGGACACTAGAGCTGGAAAAGAACATATATGGTATCACGGAACTGGTGAGTTAACTGGCTCTTCTGCTGGTGGAGGTGACGCATACTTTGATGGAAATGGAATTTACAAATCGACAGATGGTGGAGTTAGTTGGGATTCTATTCCTTTTACAGCCGACAATTTAGCTGCAGGAGCGTTTAACCCTTGGGACTTTGTATGGAATATAGCTTTAGACCCCTCTAATTCTGAGGAAGATGAGTTATATGCTGCTATTTATGGATCTATCCACCGTTCTATAGATGGAGGAAGCTCTTGGGAAATGCAATTAGGTGGCGGTAGCGCATATTACAACAATGTAGAAGTTACCACCGAAGGAGTAGTTTATGCTACATTGAGCTCTGATGGAACAGATAAAGGTATATGGAGATCGGACAACGGAACAGATTGGACTAATATTATACCAGATGACTTCCCTACTGTATACGGAAGAACTGCCATTGGTATTAACCCATCAAACGAAAATGAAGTTTACTTTTTAACTTCTGAAACCGAAGGATATGGACAGTATTCAGAAGTATTTTTCAATGGTGACACTTGGACATCCTTTTGGAAATACACCTACATTTGTGGTGATGGATCTGACACTTGTGGAACTTGGGAAGCATTACATGAAAATATTCCAGCAGGTGGGCTTCCATTTGACAATTTTAATGCACAAGGAGGATACGATTTATTAGTAAAAGTAAAACCAGACGAACCAAATATTGTCTTTATTGGAGGAACAAATCTATGGAGGTCAACAGATGGATTCACTTCTGATTCTAACATCACTCAAATAGGAGGATACTTTGAGGGATCGGCACACGGAAATGGAAATTGGGACATATATGACACACACCACCCAGACCAACATGATTTATTGTTTTTACCATCCAATCCAGATGTTATTTTAAGCGCAACGGACGGAGGGGTTTATAAATCGAACGATTGCAAGGCAACACCACATGTTTGGGAACGACTAAATAATGGATACCAAACTACTCAATTGTACGCTGTAACAATGAGTAAAGAAGCTAATGACCCCTTAATTTTAGGAGGATTCCAAGATAACGGAAATTTTGTAACATTTAGTGAAGACAACACAGCCGATTGGACTATGCCTTTCAATGGTGATGGCTCTTATAGTGCTATTGCTGACAACAAAGAAGATTTTTATATCCAAATACAAAGAGGAGTATTGTATAAAATGCAACTAAACAATACTGGAGAAATACAAGCTTATAACAGGATGGATCCTTTAAGCGCAGATACTTTCGACTACGGATTTATCAACTATTTAGCCATGGATCCAAATAACGATAACATTCTTTATTTTCCAGAAGGAAATGTATTGTGGAGAAACAATGATGCTGGAAATTTCCCATATAAGAATTCGCACGAAAGAAGTGATTTTGGATGGGAGGCATTTGCAGATTCTTTAGCTTACAATGACAATATCACCGCAGTAGCTGTATCAACAGTGCCTGCTAACACTGTTTACTATGGAACAGATGATGGACGATTGTTTAGAATATATAATGCACATGAAGGAAACCCAGGTCATGTAGAAGTAACAGATAATGGATTTCCTAGCGGTGGATATGTAACAGGAATTTGTATAGACCCACAAGATGCAAGCAATGTAATTGTGGTATTCTCCAACTATAATAAAAACAGCTTGTTCTTCTCCTCAGACAACGGAAGTACTTGGGGTAATATCTCAGGAAACTTAGAAGAACCCAATGCATCAGGTTTTTATACCGGAACAGGCGATGGTCCTTCATGCAGAACAGCTGCAATAGCTCATCTTGCCAGTGGAGAAACCTTATATATTGTAGGAACATCAACAGGACTTTACGCTACCAGTGAACTAGATCCTTATTCTGGAATTAGCATGCAAGAAACCACTAAATGGACACAAATTGGGACACAAGAAATTGGCAATGTAGTGATAGAAAATATCCAATTTAGAGAAGCGGATGGCAAACTTCTTGTAGGAACACATGGAACAGGCATATACTCAGCTACTATTAGCAGTTTAAATGACATATACCCAACAAGTATTACAGAGTTACCCAACCAACAGTTTTTTAGTGTTTATCCGAACCCATCTACTAGCTACACAACTGTCAAGTGGGAAAATAAAGACATACACACTCTAATAGTTGCGGATGCTATGGGTAAAATTGTGTGGGAACAAAAAACACAAAACCAACAAACACAAATAGACAATAGTAATTGGCCTAAAGGCATTTACTACATCATACTTACTAGCAAACAAGAACAGTATACTCAAAAACTAATAGTACAATAAAAAAAGCCCGAATAAATCGGTGCTTGCTTTTTAAAATATATAAGATACTCCATTTACAACATGGTAATTGAGTAGTGGCACTGATTCCGCAGGTTTACTATCATAAGTAACATTACCTGCTATTTTAAACTCAAATTGTTTGTTAAGAACTAATTTCAAAGCTGTTTGCGAGCTCATTCTATAGTCGCTCCAAGTGGTTAAAAGGGGTTGGTAATAATTCGTAGTACTTAGGCTAATATTCTCATTAACCTGAAAAGCAAAACTAAGATAGTGGTTCAACCGAATTTGCACAAAAGAATCTGCATCTACAGGATTTTCATACTCATTCATGGTAGAAAATCCCATCGCAAACTGCAAGGAATCATTTTTAACCAATTGCCAACGAGCACCCACACCTGATAACACCCTATACTGAATCTTTTGCGCTTTATCATATTGGTGCTGTATAAAGCCTTCAAATCCTAGCTTCTTATGTTGATAGATGTATCTAACATGCTGATACCCTTTATTCAGCCAATCTTCCTCTCCTTCTTTTTGCACAAAAGAAATATCATTCAGCAACAAATAAGTATGATTCTCTTTACTGTATTGCAAGTGTACATTGTTGTTAAACTGCAATATTTGAGCTGTGTTTTTAATGAGATTTAAACCTAAATCAAAAGTCCCTACAAAACCATCCTTATCATCAGACAAACGCTTGTTTTCTACATTGATTATTTGTCCGAAGGAACAAAATGGCAATAATATAAACAAGAGTACATTTCGCATTAACTTAAGGCAGATATCTGCTCTTCTAAAACAGTAATTTTAGATAGTGCATCGGCTTGTTTTTTGCGCTCTACAGCAACAACTTGCTCTGGTGCATTGTTTACAAATCTTTCGTTTTTTAACTTCCCTTCTACCGATTTTAAAAACCCTTTGGTGTAATCCAATTCTTTTTGTAGTTTATCTAGTTCTGCTTCTACATCAATACTGGCTCCTAAAGGAATAAAATACTCATTGGATTTTACCAAGAAAGAGAAAGCTCCTTCTACTTTTTCATCTACATAATTAATGCTAGAAAGGTTACCTAGCTTAGCGATAACCGAATCGAAAGCAGTATTTAATGAGACATTTGTTTTTACAGAAAAATCAAGCACTTCCTTGTTGGCAATATTCTTTTGTTTTCGAATATTTCTAATTCCAGAAATAACCTCAGCAGCTACTTCAAAATCTGTTAATACTTGATTGTTGATGGTATTGGTCTGTGGCCAACTAGCTACAATAATGTCATCTGTTCTTTCTTTAATAGCATGCCACACCTCTTCTGTTAAAAATGGCATGAATGGGTGAAGTAGTATTAGCAAATCTTCCAAAAACTCAATAGTCGCAGTCAAAGTTGCTTGGTCTATTGGCTTTTGATAAGCCGGCTTTACCATTTCTAAATACCAAGAGCAGAAATCATCCCACACTAATTTATAGGTACTCATCAATGCTTCCGATATTCTATATTGACTGTAAGAAGCATCTATCTCTATAATGGTTTTATTCAGTTTTTGTTGAAACCACTCAATGGCCACTTTTGCCGACTCTGGTTGTGCTATGTCTACTGCCTCCCATCCTTTTATTAAACGAAATGCATTCCAAATTTTATTCGAGAAATTCCTTCCTTGTTCACACAGGCCTTCATCAAAAGGTAAATCGTTTCCTGCAGGTGAACAAAGCAACATTCCAACACGCACACCATCTGCTCCGTATTTCTCCATTAGGTCTATAGGGTCTGGTGAGTTTCCTAAAGATTTGGACATTTTACGCCCTTGCTTATCGCGTACTATACCTGTTAAATATACATTCTTAAAAGGCATATCTTCTTTATACTCATAACCGGCCATGATCATACGCGCTACCCAGAAAAATAAAATTTCTGGCGCTGTTACTAAATCATTGGTTGGATAGTAGTAATTTATTTCTTCATTGTCAGGGTTTTTAATACCATCAAAAACAGAGATAGGCCACAACCAAGAAGAAAACCAAGTATCTAACACGTCCTCATCTTGTCGCAAATCTTCCATGCTTACACCTGGTTTTTCTGCTTGAGCTAGCTTCAATGCTTCTGCTACTGTTTCTGCTACTACATACTTATTTCCATCATAGAAATAGGCAGGTATACGCTGTCCCCACCAAAGCTGACGAGAAACACACCAATCCTTGATGTTTTCCATCCAATGGCGGTAAGTATTTTTAAACTTAGCTGGATGAAAATGAATGTTGTCATTCATCACACTATCCAAAGCAGGCTTAGAAAATTCTTCCATTTTGAAAAACCATTGCATAGATAGCTTTGGTTCAATAACAGCATCTGTTCTTTCAGAAAAACCAACTTTATTTTGGTAATCTTCCGTTTTTACTAAATACCCTTTTGCATCTAAGTCCTTGGCAATTTGTTTTCTTACCTCAAATCGATCTTGTCCCACATAAAGTTGAGCCGCTTCACCAAGTGTTCCATCATCATTTAAAATATCAATGGTTTCTAATGAGTGCTTATCCCCTAGTTGATAATCGTTTATATCATGAGCAGGAGTAATCTTCAAGGCTCCAGTACCAAATTCCATATCTACATACTCATCAAAAATAACTGGTATGCTTCGACCGATTAGCGGAACAATGGCTTTTACTCCTTTCAAGTGTTTATATCGTTCGTCATTTGGGTTCACACAGATTGCAGAGTCTCCTAAAATAGTTTCTGGACGAGTAGTAGCAATTGTTAGTTTTTCATCGCTACCTTCAATATCATAAGCAATATGGTATAATTTAGAATTCACTTCCTTATGGGTTACCTCCTCATCAGAAAGTGCTGTTTGTGCAGAAGGATCCCAATTTACCATTCGAACACCTCTATAGATAAGTCCCTTATGATAAAGGTCCACAAACACATTGATAACCGTAGCACTCATATCCTCATCCATAGTGAACTTAGTGCGTTCCCAATCGCAAGAAGCTCCCAACTTCTTAAGCTGTTCTAAAATAATTCCTCCATGCTTCTCTTTCCATTCCCAAGCATGTTGTAAAAACTCATCTCTAGATAAAGAAGATTTATCAATTCCTTCTTTGGCTAATTTTTGCACCACCTTAGCTTCTGTAGCAATAGATGCATGATCCGTTCCAGGAACCCAACAAGCATTGAACCCTTGCATACGAGCTCTACGAATCAATACATCCTGCAAAGTATTATTCAGCATATGACCCATATGTAACACTCCTGTTACATTAGGAGGAGGTATTACAATGGTATAAGGCTCTCGTTCGTCTGGAGTAGAATGAAAATATCCTTTTTCCATCCAATGCGAATACCACTTATCTTCTACTTTCTTTGGTTCGTATGTTTTAGCAATGCTCATTGCAAATTGTTCAATTAAAAATCAAGAGGCAAATTTACTAATTTACCCCTAATAACATTCCATATAAATCAGCAATTGAATGGCAAACAATAAATTGCTACATTTGTTGTTCTTATTGAAAAATTAATAATGATTTAAGACAATGAAGAAAGTAATACTTGCAATTGCATTGATGATTGGCGCTGTTACAACACAAGCGCAAGAAACTACAGGAGGTCCTCAAATGACTTTTGAATCTACGGTAATGGATTATGGAACAATAGAGCATAAAGCCGATGGAACTAGAGCGTTTGTATTTACTAATACTGGAGATGCACCTTTAATTATATCAAACGCTAGAGGATCTTGTGGATGTACAGTTCCTACTTGGCCAAAAGAACCTATTGCTCCAGGTGCAAGTGGCACTATAGGTGTAAAGTATGACACTAAAAGAGTTGGAAAATTCACTAAAACGATCACTCTCTCTACCAATACTGCAGAGAAAAGTAAAATCTTAACTATTAAAGGTGAAATAAATAAGCCAGCTGAAGCGCCTGTTGCTCCTAGCAAACCTAAAACAGGATCTCCTGTTGAAGTTAACTAAAAATTAATCGTTTTTTACGACCTTTACACCCCCAAAATTGGGGGTGTTTTTTTATCAAATTAAATCATTATGCCAAGAATATCAAACAAAGGGATACGAATGCCAGAATCACCAATTCGTAAATTGGTGCCGTTTGCTGAAGCAGCTAAAAAAGAAGGCAAAACTGTTTTTCACCTCAATATTGGTCAACCAGACATTAAAACACCTGAAGTAGCATTAGAAGCTATTCATAATTTTAGCGATAAGGTTGTTGAATATAGCCATTCCAGTGGTTTCGAAAGTTATCGTAAAGGGCTCGCTTCATACTATCAAAATTTAGGTATTGACATTAACCATGAGAATATCATGGTAACCACAGGTGGGTCAGAAGCACTTTTGTTTGGTTTGAATAGTTGTTTAGATCCAGGTGATGAAATCATCATTCCTGAACCGTTTTATGCCAATTACAACGGATTTTCTATTTCAGCTGGAATTACTGTTAAACCTATTGCCACCAACATCAACAATGGATTTGCACTACCTGCTATTGAAGAGTTTGAAAAACTAATCACTCCAAAAACAAAAGCTATTCTAATTTGTAATCCTGGAAATCCAACAGGCTATTTATATTCTAAAGAAGAATTAGAAACACTTAAAGACATTGTTATTAAACACGATCTATTCTTATTTGCTGATGAGGTGTACCGAGAGTTTTGCTATGATGGGAACCAACACCATTCTGTATTGAATATGGAAGGTTTAGAAAAAAATGCCATTGTTATTGATTCTACTTCTAAGCGCTACTCTATGTGTGGAATTCGTGTAGGGTGTATCGTTTCTAAAAACCAAGAAGTAATGGGTACCGCCTTGAAATTTGCACAAGCGCGTTTATCCCCTCCTACTTTCGGACAGGTTGCTGGAGAAGCTGCTCTTAACACCCCTATTTCTTATTTTGAAGAAGTAAGTGCTGAGTATGTGAATCGTAGAGATTTACTGATTGATGGGCTTAATAAAATTGAAGGTGTAGTTTGCCCAAAGCCAAAAGGAGCTTTTTATTGTATTGCCGAACTACCTGTAGATGATGCCGACAAATTTGCACAATGGCTGTTGGAAGATTTCGCTTATGAAGGGGCAACCATTATGGTAGCGCCAGCTGCAGGATTTTATTCTACCCCAAACACAGGAACTAAGCAAGTTCGAATTGCGTATGTTCTGAACAAAGAATCATTGCAAAAGGCAGTTAAATGTTTAGAGGAGGCTTTGAAAGTTTATCCAGGAAGAACACTATAAACAGTGGATTTAAAATAATACCAACTGGATAGCCAAAGAGTTAAAAAGGAGAATGCTAAATTCTTCAAGCAAATCAAAAAAGTGAGGCCAAAGGTGCTGGACAAGTATATTCATGCAATACATGAAGAGAATTTTCTTGTATAGATTGTTTGAAGTGCGCTAACTGCTGTAGCACAACAGGCCTTCTTTTTACCGATAAAGACATTAGCAGAATAGCCAAACATCTGCGAATGAAACCCTCGGAATTTACTGAGAAATATTTGCGAATTGATGTAGAAAATGATTATGTTTTACAATCTGTCCCTTGCACTTTTTTAAGCACTGACAACTACTGTTCTATTTACGAAGTGCGACCAAAAGCATGCAGAGAATATCCACATACAGATCGTATGAAGCAACACCAACTACTTAAGCTCACCGAAAAAAATGTAAGTGTTTGCCCAGCTGTTTTTCAAATAACAGAACAACTCAAAAAACAATTAAAATAGATTAGTAAATTTGATTAATGAAGCATTTTCTTACAACATTCATTAGTTTTATACTTTGCCACAACACTTTTGGGCAAATCAACTATTACATTGGCGCTAATCTACTAAACACTCAAGCTATTGTATTAGTTAATGATCAGCAAGGAATTAAAAGCAGCCCTTCAGAATTTGGTGTATATATTGGTAACGAACTTACAGTTTACAAAAACATACAAATAGGAATTGATGTCTTCTACCAAAATAACAATACTATTTTAAATGAGTTAGAAGAATATGAAACACGATTTGAGTTTCATCAAAACATTGGTATTAAAATCTCACCTGCTTATCGGTTTCAAAAAAACACATTCGGACTTAACTTAGGTGTTACCGGCATCTATATTTTTGATAAAAAAGAAGTAACAGGAAATCAGATAGACCGATATGATGAAGCATATGCCTATGGCGTTTTTTATGACAGAAGTTTTCACCCAAAATGGTCTTTAAATCTTTCTATGCTAAAAGCGAGATTTGATTCTAAGAGTCATTACACAAACGCGGAGATGAAGGCTTACACCACATTTTCGTTGGGATTACAATACAATCTTTTTGGTAAAAACAAATGAGTACATACATTACACTTTTAAGAGGTGTCAATATCAGTGGGCAAAAAATTATTAAAATGGCCGACTTAAGGGCTTTTCTAACTAATGCTGGACTTAAATCGTTAGTATAGGAGGTAAGCCCTTCGCATTTCAGAAAAATTCACCAAATCTTTTTCCCATCCTTTCTTAATCTCTTGAGCAGATTTTCCTGCAATAATTTGTTCTTTCAACTCATCTGTTCCAGTAAGTTTATCGAAAAAGTTATTGAAGAAATGCTCTTTTTCAGGAGCTTGATTATAGGCGTCTATCAACCAATCCAAATTTAACTCAGTAAGTGATATTTCTTGCCTTAAATCAACACCATAGCAAACAGTATTTTCATGCTTTGGGTATTTACTCCCTGGCCCACTTACAGGTGTAAAATTATAGTCACTCTTTAAATAAGGTGCTCCAAAATGCTGAAATGGATTTTCAGTACCTCTTCCAACACTCACCGTTGTCCCTTCAAACAAACATAAAGATGGATAAAGATTTACCGCTAAATCATTAGGTAAATTTGGAGAGGGTTTAATAGGTAAAGAATAAGGTGATTGTCTTTGATAAAAAATCATAGACACCACTAATAAGTCACAAGGTGATGAAATCCATTCTTCACCATTAATCATTTGCGCATACTCACCAATAGTCATTCCGTGCACAATAGGTATCGGGTGCATCCCCACAAAAGAGCTGAAAGCGGTATCTAAAACAGGACCATCAACATAATGTCCATTCGGATTTGGTCTATCCAACACTACTAACGAAACTTCATTTTCTGCAGCAGCTTCCATCACATAATGCAAAGTAGAGATATAGGTGTAAAAACGCGCGCCTACATCTTGTATATCGAATAAGATAACATCTACATCTTCGAGATGTTCTGGAAATGGCTTTTTGTTTTTGCCATACAAAGAAACAATAGGAAGTCCTGTTCGTTCATCAATCCCATCCAACACTTTTGCTCCTGCATCAGCAGTTCCTCTAAATCCATGCTCTGGAGAAAATACCTTCACCACTTCCACACCTAAAGCAAGTAAACTGTCTACTAAATGGGTATTTCCTATCATAGAGGTTTGATTACCTACCACAGCCACTTTCTGAGCTTCTAACATAGGTAGATATAATTGAGTTTGTTCTGCGCCCAATCTAAACTGTGCTTCTACACAAGCGAATTGTAAACAACAGAAAAGTAAAGCGATTATTTGCGTAATTTTAACCATCCTTATTATGAATATAGAACTCTTTTTAGCTCAACGACTTAACAAGCAAACAAGCAGTCGTTTTTCGCAACCCATCATTCGTATTGCCACCTTGGCAATTGCGGTGAGCGTAGCTGTTATGATTTTAGCTACAGCCGTAGTAACGGGTTTTCAAAAAGAGATTCGCGATAAAGTTATTGGTTTCGGTTCGCATATTCAAATAACACATTTTGCAGATGGAAATTCCTATGAGTCACAAAAAATCAGCAAGATAGACTCCTTGAAAATTTCATTAGAAGGAATTGATGACATCACACATATACAGAATTTTGCTACAAAAGCAGGGATTATCAAAACAAAAGAAGAAATTCAAGGTGTTATTCTAAAAGGAGTGGGGAGTGATTTCAATCCTTCTTTTTTTGAAAACAACTTAAAAGCAGGGAATATCGAAGTATACAATGACACACTCACTTCTAGAAAAGTTGTCATCTCCAATAAGCTTGCAAAACAGTTACAATTGCAAGTAGATGAAAAAATGGTGATGTACTTTGTGCAAAATCCACCACGAGCTAGAACATTTGTGATTGGGGGTATATACGAAACAGGATTAGCTGAACTAGATGAAATCATAGTCCTTGGGGACATTCGTCACATCCAAAAACTAAACGGGTGGAAAACCAACGAAAGTGGTGGATTAGAAGTTAGTATTGCAAACTTTGATGATATAGAGGCTGTCACTCAAAAAGTATATCACCAACTAGGTTTTAATTTGAATGCTCAAAACATTCAAGATTTACATCCTCAAATCTTTGATTGGCTCAACTTACAAGACCTCAATATACAAGTCATCATAATCTTAATGATTATTGTTGCTGCGATCAATATGATAACAACTTTATTGATTTTAATCTTAGAACACACACAACTAATTGGTACACTAAAAGCTTTAGGTGCTAATAACTGGAGTATCCGAAAAGTCTTTTTATACAATTCTGCTTACCTTATTGGCAAGGGTCTTTTATGGGGAAATATTGCAGGTATTGGATTAGCACTTATTCAGTTTTACTTTGAACCTATTCGTTTAGATGCTGCGACCTATTACATGTCTGTTGTACCAATACACCTAAAGCTAGTGCATTTATTTTTATTGAATTCAGGAGCCTTTATTGTTTGTTGGTCAGCGTTGATTATCCCGTCTTATCTCATCTCCAAAATAACACCGATAAAAGCCATTCGTTTCGAATAAAAAGAAGAGTTTATATAAATTTGCAAACATGAAATACTATAATCATATTATTGAAACAATTGGAAACACACCATTGGTAAAATTGAACCGAGTAGTAGATACTGAAGCAACAGTTTTAGCTAAAATTGAAAGTTTTAATCCAGGACACTCTACAAAAGATAGAATGGCTCTAAAAATGATTGAAGATGCAGAAAAAAATGGTTTACTAAAAAAAGGAGGTACAGTTATTGAAGGAACTTCTGGAAATACTGGAATGGGACTTGCACTGGCGTGTATTCAAAAAGGTTATAAACTAATTTGTACAATCTCAGATAAACAGTCAAAAGAAAAAATAGATGTCCTCAAAGCTATGGGTGCAGAAATATATACTTGTCCTACTAATGTTCCGCCAGAACACCCCGATTCATATTATTCAGTTGCAAAAAGACTAAATCAAGAAATCCCAAACTCTTTTTATCCAAATCAATATGACAATCTCTCAAATAGAAAAGCTCATTATGAAACGACTGGTCCTGAAATATGGGAACAAACAAATGGTAAAATCACACATTTTATTGTAGGTGTTGGAACTGGTGGGACAATATCTGGTATTGGTCAATACTTAAAAGAAAGAAATCCTAATATCAAAATATGGGGAGTAGATAGTTATGGATCAGTATATAAAAAATATCATGAAACAGGAATTTTCGATGAAAAAGAAATTTATTCATATTTAACAGAGGGAATTGGTGAAGATATTATAGCTAAAAATGTTGATTTTGAATTGATAGATTTTTTTGAAAAAGTAACAGATAAAGAAGGTGCATTGTATGCACGTAGACTTGCGAAAGAAGAAGGTATTCTCGCAGGTTATTCATGTGGAAGTGCTATTGCAGCAATTAATCAATTAAAACACAAACTAAATAAAGATAGTATTGTGGTTGTACTACTTCATGATCACGGAACTAGATATGTTGGTAAAATCTTCAATGACGATTGGATGCGCGAACAAGGCTTTATCGACTAAAAATGCTATTTAAAGATCAGATGAATAGAAAAATCCGTTTGGATTCAGCTCCAAAAAGGATCGTTTCTTTAGTTCCCTCACAAACTGAATTATTGTTCGATTTAGGATTAAAAAAAGAAGTGGTAGGAATTACAAAATTCTGTATTCGCCCAAATGATTGGTTTCTAAAAAAAACAAGAGTAGGTGGCACTAAAAATTTAAATTTTGAACAAATTGAAAAACTGAAACCAGACCTAATTATAGCCAATAAAGAGGAAAATACAGAATCAGAAATAAAACAATTGATAAAAGAATATCCTGTTTGGATAAGCGATATTCAAAACCTTGAAGATGCTTTAGAAATGATTTTCTTAATTGGAAAAATGACTAACACCAATGCAAAAGCCAAAAACATTATCCATAATATCCAAGAAGGATTTGACTTATTAAGACCTATACACACAAAGAAGACTTCATACTTTATCTGGCAAAAACCAATGATGAGCATTAATCAAAGTAGATTTATTCATGACATGATGAATAGATGTGGTTTTGAAAATGTATTTGCATCATCTAAAGATGATTATCCCGAGATATCTAAGAAACAGTTGCAAAAAGCAAAACCTGATATCATCTTACTTTCTTCTGAGCCCTATCCTTTTAAAAATAAACATATAGAGCAATTTCAAGAGATTTGTCCAACTGCAATAATAAAACTTGTGGATGGAGAAATGTTTTCTTGGTATGGTAGCAGACTTCAATATGTTCCTAACTACTTACAAAACCTTCTAAAGTCAATCTCTTAAAAAGCTTATCTTTATCCAATTGAAAAAAAAGTGCATGAAAGCAATAAAATTTGATAAAAATCATTCCAAGGATTTTGTCACTGACTTAAGAAAAGAGGTGGAAGAGTATTTCAAAAAAAATAATCTTTCCAGGTATGGAAATATAAACATGGCTGTTAAAACAATAGTGATGTTAGGATTATTTTTTGGTCCACATGCAATTATTGTATCTGGAATTGCCGGAACATCTTGGCTGTTTTGGTCTATGTGGCTCATCATGGGTGTAGGACTTGCTGGTATAGGGATGAGTGTGATGCATGATGGTAATCATGGTTCATATTCAAAAAATAAATTAATCAATAAATTAATGGGTCTAACACTTAACGTAGTTGGAGGAAGTGCTAAAAATTGGAAAATACAACACAACAAATTACATCATACATTTACAAATGTACATGAAATGGATCCTGATGTAAGTCCACTTCCAATGTTACGTTTTTCTCCTAAAGCAAAGCTTTTTTACTTTCATAAGTACCAACATATTTATGCCTGGTTCTTTTATGGTTTACTTTCATTTTCATGGGCAACAGTAAAAGAGTTTATTCAATTATCAAAATTTAAAAAAGAAGGTCACATAAAAAAAGATGAATATGGATGGTTGATGGCAGAAATGGTTTTTTGGAAGTTTTTTTATTATGGGTATATGTTGGTGTTACCAATGATAACCCTTGAGATTACTTTTAGTTATTGGTTCTTATGTTTTTTCAGCATGCACTTTGTAGCGGGTATTATTTTATCTACCATCTTCCAAACAGCACATGTGATGCCTGAGTGCGATTATCCTGAACCAAACGAAGAAGGAACAATTGAAAATAATTGGGCTATTCATCAATTACAAACAACAACAAACTACAAATCAAATAAGTTGCTTTCCTGGTATATAGGAGGTTTAGATTATCAAGTTGAACATCATTTATTTCCCACTATTTGCCATATACACTATGCTGCAATTTCTAAGATTGTACAACGAAATGCAAAAAAACACAACCTACCTTACTATTGTCAAAAAAATTATTTGGATGCAGTATGGGAGCATGGAAAAATGCTCTATCAATTAGGTAGAGCTGCTTAATAAAAAAACCCGCTGAAAAGCGAGTTTTTTTATTGTTATGCTTCAGCAGTAGGACCTCCGAAGCTTAGAGGCACTAAATTAGGATCAACGTCTTTAATGGTTCCATGTTGCGCTTCAAACTTACTCACATTGTCTGCCAATGCTTTCATCAATCGCTTAGCGTGTTGAGGAGTCAATACAATTCTCGATTTCACTTTAGCTTTTGGGACACCTGGCATAACCTGAATGAAATCAACCACAAACTCCGAAGGAGAGTGATTGATAATGGCTAGGTTACTATAAGTTCCCTCTGCCACCTCTTCGGTTAGCTCAATATTTAACCCTTGCTTTTTTTCTTCTGACATATTATTCAGCTACTGCTGTTTCTTCTGTAGTATTTTCTGCTTCTTCCGTACTTTTTGCTTCCGTTAAAGCATCGTATTCTTCTTGAGAACCTACCACTAAACTATCAAATACACGAAGACCTGTACCTGCAGGAATTTTATGTCCTACAATTACATTTTCTTTCAATCCATCTAATGAATCACGCTTACCGTTAATAGCAGCTGCATTCAATACTTTTGTTGTTTCCTGGAACGAAGCCGCAGAAACCCAACTCTTAGTTTGAAGAGAAGCTCTGGTAATTCCTTGAAGAATTTGATCACCTGTTGCTGGCATAGCATCACGAGCCGTCGCTGGCTGCATATCTTTACGCTTTAACAATGAATTTTCTTCTAACAATTTACGTGCAGAAACAATTTGTCCAGCACTTAGCGTTTCAGAATCTCCCGCATCCTCTACTACTTTCATTCCGAAGATTCTGTCATTTTCTTCCATAAACTCAAGCTTAGTAACAATTTGCTTTTCTAAGAAACGAGTGTCTCCTGCGTCTACAATTGTCATCTTACGCATCATTTGACGAACCACTACTTCGAAGTGCTTATCATTAATCTTCATACCTTGTAAACGGTATACTTCTTGCACTTCATTTACTATATACTCTTGTACTGCTGTAGGTCCTTTAATTCGTAGAATATCAGCTGGTGTAATAGAACCATCACATAAAGCCATTCCTGACTTCACATAGTCATTCTCTTGTACTAAAATGTGCTTCGATAAAGGAATCAAGTATTTCTTCACCTCACCTGTTTTAGATGTTACGATAACTTCTTTGTTTCCACGCTTAATCTTTTTACCAAATGAAATGATACCATCAATTTCAGTAACAACAGCAGGGTTCGATGGGTTACGCGCTTCAAAAAGCTCAGTTACCCTAGGAAGACCACCTGTAATATCACCTAAAGAAGCGGCAATTCTAGGAATCTTAGCAACTATCTTACCTGCTTTAATTGTATCACCTTCATTAACTGTAAGGTGGGCTTTTACAGGAATACTATAGTTACGCTCTGCTTCTCCTTTTTTATTCAAAATGTTAACCGTAGGATTCAATGTTTTATCCTTACGCTCAATCATTACTTTTTCTTGGAAACCTGTTTGCTCATCTGATTCAATACGGTAAGTTATACCTTCAGTAATATCGGTATATCCAATCTTACCATCAATTTCAGAAACAATAACTGCATTATATGGATCCCAATCACAAATCATTACGCCTTTCTTAATCTTCTTTCCATTTTCTGCATACAATGTAGCACCGTAAGGGATGTTATTAGTAGAAAGTACAATTCCTAATTTCTCATCAATGATTCTTGCTTCAGAAGTACGAGAAATCACAACATTGATTTTATCTCCATTTTCATCCTCTGTAGCAATTGTTCTTAAATCATCTATTTCTAGCTTACCATCAAACTTAGCGATGTGACTAGATTCTGATGCGATTTTAGATGCAGTACCNCCGAAGTGGAANGTACGTAATGTAAGCTGTGTACCCGGCTCACCAATTGATTGAGCAGCTACAACNCCTACCGCATCACCTGAAACGGCCATNTTTCCAGTAGATAGGTTTCTACCGTAACATTTAGCACATACACCACGNTTCGCTTCACANGTTAAANCTGAACGAATTTCTACTGNTTCGATTGGAGCATCTGAAATNGCTGCTGCNNTATCTTCAGTAATCATATCGCCAGAGTTAACTAATACTTNGCTATTTCTAGGATCATATACATCATGTAATGACACTCNACCTANNATACGATCAGCTAATGGCTCTACNACTTCATCATTCTTTTTNAATGCTGAAATNTCTAAACCTCTTAATGTTCCACAGTCTTCAATAGTAACAACTACGTCCTGTGAAGCATCAACTAATCTTCTTGTTAAGTAACCTGCATCAGCTGTTTTTAGTGCGGTATCGGCCAAACCTTTACGAGCTCCGTGAGTAGAAATAAAGTACTCTAGAATTGAAAGGCCTTCTTTAAAGTTGGCAATAATTGGGTTTTCAATAATCGCAGCACCACTCTTGTCACCAGACTTTTGCGGTTTTGCCATCAAACCTCTCATACCACCTAACTGCTTAATTTGCTCTTTCGATCCCCTTGCACCAGAATCTAACATCATATAAACTGAGTTAAATCCATCTCTATCTGACCTTAACTGAGACATTACTTTCTCTGTTAGGTGTGCGTTGGTATTAGACCAAATATCAATTACCTGATTATATCTTTCATTATTAGTAATGAATCCCATGTTATAGTTAGCAGAAACTTCATCTACCTGATCGTATGCTTCGCTAACCATTGTCTCTTTCTCTTCAGGAATAATAACATCTCCAAGGTTAAATGATAAACCTCCTTTAAATGCCATCTTGTATCCAATTCCTTTTATATCATCAAGGAATTGTGCTGTTTTAGCTACTCCTGAAAGCTTCAAAACATCACCAATCACATCTCTCAATGCTTTCTTTGTAAGCAACATATCTACGAAACCTACTTCCTCAGGAACAAATTCGTTGAATAAGATACGACCAACTGTAGTTTCAATTACTTTAGTTGATATTACTTCTTCTTCACGAACCGTTGATTTTACTTTAACAACTGCGTGTAAATCTACACGACCTTCGTTATAAGCAATTTTCGCTTCCTCTAAAGAATAGAATACTAAACCCTCTCCTTTAGCTCCTTTCAATGGCTTAGTCATGTAATATAGACCTAATACCATATCCTGAGAAGGAACAGTTACTGGAGCTCCATTAGCAGGGTTTAGAATGTTGTGAGATGCCAACATCAATAATTGAGCCTCCAAAATTGCTGCCTCACCTAACGGTAAGTGAACAGCCATCTGGTCACCATCGAAATCCGCATTAAAAGCCGTACATACTAATGGGTGTAGGCGTATCGCTTTTCCTTCAATCATTACTGGTTGGAAGGCTTGGATACCTAAACGGTGAAGCGTAGGAGCACGGTTCAGTAGAACTGGATGTCCTTTCATCACATTTTCTAAGATATCCCATACAACTGGTTCTCTTTTATCAATGATTTTCTTAGCAGATTTTACTGTTTTCACGATTCCACGCTCAATCATTTTTCTAATAACGAATGGCTTAAATAGCTCGGCTGCCATATCTTTTGGTAAACCACATTCGTGAAGTTTTAATTCTGGTCCAACAACAATTACCGAACGAGCAGAATAGTCAACACGCTTACCTAATAGATTTTGACGGAAACGACCTTGCTTTCCTTTTAAGGAATCAGAAAGAGATTTTAACGCACGATTTGATTCTGTTTTAACTGCACTCGATTTACGAGAGTTATCAAATAATGAATCTACTGACTCCTGAAGCATACGCTTTTCGTTACGCAAAATTACTTCAGGCGCCTTAATCTCAATCAAACGCTTCAAACGATTGTTACGGATAATTACTCTACGATAAAGGTCATTCAAATCTGAAGTAGCGAAACGACCTCCATCTAATGGAACAAGTGGTCTTAATTCTGGTGGAATAACTGGAATTACTTTAACAACCATCCATTCTGGCTTATTCTCAATACGTGTATTTGCATCACGGAATGCCTCAATTACTTGAAGACGCTTCAACGCTTCTGCTTTTCTTTGCTGCGATGTTTCGTTATTTGCTTTGTGACGAAGATCGTAAGATAATTGATCTAAATCTAAACGCTTTAATAATTCGATAAGCGCTTCTGCACCCATCTTAGCAATGAATTTGTTTGGATCTTCATCATCTAAGTAGCGATTCTCAGCTGGAATACGCTCTAAAGCATCTAAGTATTCTTCTTCTGTTAAGAAGTCCATAAATTGTAATGGCGCTCCTTCGTTATTAACAGCTGTACCTGCTTGGATAACTACATAACGCTCGTAGTAGATAATCATATCTAACTTCTTACTTGGTAAACCTAATAGGTAACCAATCTTGTTAGGGTTAGATTTTGAATACCAAATATGTGCTACAGGAACGACTAATTGGATGTGTCCTGTACGCTCTCTACGAACTTTTTTCTCTGTAACTTCTACACCACAACGGTCACATACAATTCCTTTGTAACGGATACGCTTGTACTTACCGCAGTGACATTCGTAATCCTTGGTAGGGCCAAAAATACGCTCACAAAACAAACCATCTCTTTCTGGTTTGTAAGTACGATAGTTAATCGTTTCTGGCTTTGTTACTTCACCACTCGACTTAGCTAAAATATCTTCAGGAGATGCTAAGCTAATGGTAATATTTGAAAAGCTACTATTTGTTTCTTTTTTACCTCTTTTAATTGCCATGATATATTTAGAGTATTAAAGTGTTCTTAATTAGTCTAAAGTTACTTTTAATCCTAAGCCACCTAATTCGTGTAACAATACGTTAAACGATTCTGGAATACCAGGCGTTGGCATTGGGTTTCCTTTCACAATGGACTCGTATGCTTTGGCTCTACCAACAACATCATCCGATTTGATAGTCAACATTTCTTGTAGAATGTTTGACGCACCATAACCTTCTAATGCCCATACCTCCATCTCTCCTAAACGCTGACCACCAAATTGTGCTTTACCACCTAATGGCTGTTGCGTAATTAAAGAGTAAGGTCCGATAGAACGAGCATGCATTTTATCATCAACCATGTGTCCTAGCTTCAACATGTAAATAACTCCTACTGTTGCTGGCTGGTCAAAACGTTCTCCAGTACCACCATCGTACAAGTAAGTTTGTCCGAATCGTGGAAGTCCTGCAGCGTCTGTTTCTTTGTTAATGTCATCGATAGAAGCTCCATCAAATACAGGTGTAAAGTATTTCTTATCCAACTTCTGTCCTGCCCAACCAAGTACAGTTTCATAAATCTGTCCAAGGTTCATACGAGAAGGTACTCCCAGTGGGTTCAATACAATATCAACAGGAGTTCCATCTTCTAAGAATGGCATATCCTCATCACGAACAATTTTGGCTACAATACCTTTGTTTCCGTGACGACCTGCTAATTTGTCACCTACTTGAATTTTACGCTTTTTAGCGATATAAACTTTTGCAAGTTTCAATACTCCTGTTGGAAGTTCATCTCCTACAGTAATAGCAAACTTTGTTCTACGATATTCTCCTAGTTGTTCAGAATTTTTAAGCAAATAATTGTTTAACAATTTTTTAACTCTTTCATTTAAATTCGCATCTACCGTCCACTTAGTTTTTAATAAATCTAACGCTTCAAAATCAACTACCTGAAGTCCTTTCAATGTGAACTTAGTTCCTTTAGCAATTAAATCCTCTCCTAGACGAGTCACTAAACCTTGTGATGTTTTACCACTAAGTAAAGTGAATAATTTAGATACTAACTGAGACTTTAATGCTGCTTTATCTTTTTCAAATACTGCTTCTAAAACTTCTAGTTCTTCTTTATCTAGTGCTCTTCTACGCTTATCTTTTACTGATTTAGCGAACAACTTCTTATCAATAACTACTCCTTTAAAAGAAGGTCGAGCTTTTAATGATGCATCTTTCACATCACCAGCTTTATCACCAAAAATAGCTTTTAAAAGTTTCTCTTCTGGAGTTGGATCAGACTCACCTTTAGGTGTAATTTTACCAATGATGATATCACCAGCTTTTACATCAGCACCAATTCGAATCATTCCATTTTCATCTAAGTCTTTTGTTGCTTCTTCACTTACATTAGGAATATCCGCTGTAAGCTCCTCAGCTCCACGCTTAGTTTCACGAACATTAACAACCATTTCTTCGATGTGAACAGAAGTAAATAAATCTTCTCTTACCACACGCTCTGAAAGTACAATTGCATCCTCGAAGTTATATCCTTTCCAAGGCATGAATGCTACTTTCAAGTTCTGACCGATTGCTAATTCTCCATTTTGAGTTGCATATCCCTCACAAAGTACTTGTCCTCTCGTCACCTTATCACCCTTCTGAACGATTGGCTTTAAGTTAACACAAGTATTTTGGTTGGTTTTCTTAAACTTTGTTAGTTCGTATATTTTCACTTCATCATCAAAGCTCAATAACTTTTGCTCTTCTGACATTTCGTAACGAATTTGAATCTCATTTGAGTCAACATACTCAACAACACCGTTACCCTCTGCATTGATAAGTACTCTTGAATCACGAGCAACTTGTGGCTCCAATCCTGTACCTACAATAGGAGAATCTGTTTTTACTAATGGTACTGCCTGACGCATCATGTTCGACCCCATCAATGCACGGTTTGCATCATCATGCTCCAAGAAAGGAATCAATGATGCTGCAATAGATGCAATCTGATTTGGAGCAACATCCATCAATGTAATATTGCTTGGATCTGTTACCGGGAAATCTCCTTCGTAACGAGCTTTAATCCTATCATTTTCAAATTGCCCTTTATCAGAAACAGGAGCGTTTGCTTGCGCAATCGTCATATTGTCTTCTCCTTCGGCAGTTAAATAAATAGGATCTTTCTTCAACTGAACAACTCCTTCTTCTACTGGACGATAAGGGGTCTCAATAAAACCTAAGTTATTCACTTTTGCGTAAACACAAAGTGAAGAAATAAGACCAATATTTGGTCCTTCCGGTGTTTCAATTGGACACAAACGACCATAGTGTGTGTAGTGAACATCACGCACCTCGAAACCTGCTCTTTCTCTAGATAGACCTCCAGGCCCTAAGGCTGATAATCTACGTTTATGTGTTACTTCTGCTAATGGATTTGTTTGATCCATGAACTGAGACAACTGATTGGTTCCAAAGAATGAGTTGATAACAGATGATAATGTTTTTGCATTGATTAAATCTGTTGGAGTAAAAACTTCGTTGTCACGAACATTCATTCGCTCACGAATAGTTCTTGCCATTCTTGAAAGACCTACACCAAACTGATTGGATAATTGCTCACCAACAGTTCTAACTCTACGGTTACTTAAGTGGTCAATGTCATCAACATTTGTTTTTGAGTTAGCTAACTCAATTAAGTTTTTGATGATAGAAATGATATCCTGCTTTGTTAAAATCTGGATATCAGAATCAACATCTAACTTAAGCTTCTTATTGATTCTGAATCGACCAACTTCGCCTAAGCTATAACGTTGCTCTGAGAAGAATAACTTATCGATAATACCACGAGCTGTTTCTTCATCAGGTGGCTCAGCATTACGAAGCTGACGGTAAATATGAATTACTGCTTCTTTTTCTGAGTTAGTTGGGTCTTTTTGAAGCGTGTTGTAGATAATTGCATAATCTGCAGAACTTACATCCTCTTTGTGTAAAAGGATTGTTTTTGTTCCTGAATCTACAATCTCATCAATGTGCTCTTTTTCAATAATTGTTTCACGGTCTACTATAACTTCATTACGCTCAATAGATACAACCTCTCCAGTATCTTCATCTACGAAGTCTTCAACCCATGTTTTAAGCACACGTGCCGCCAATCTACGGCCAATGACACGCTTCAATGCAGCCTTGCTTACTTTAATTTCGTCAGCAAGGTCAAATATTTCTAAAATATCTTTATCATTTTCAAATCCGATAGCACGTAAAAGAGTTGTTACAGGTAACTTCTTTTTACGATCGATGTAAGCATACATCACATTGTGAATATCAGTAGAAAATTCAATCCATGAACCTTTAAAAGGAATGACTCTTGCGGAGTATAGTTTGGTTCCGTTTGCGTGGAATGAATGGCTAAAGAAAACTCCAGGAGAACGATGTAACTGAGAAACAATAACACGCTCCGCTCCGTTAATTACGAAGGTTCCTTTTGGAGTCATATATGGGATTGATCCCAAAAACACTTCCTGCTCGATTGTTTCAAAATCTTCGTGATCAGGATCAGTACAGTATAGTTTTAATTTTGCTTTTAAAGGGACTTTAAAAGTTAATCCTCTTTGAATACATTCTTCGATCGTATATCTAGGAGGGTCTATTGCATAATCTAAAAACTCCAATACGAAGTTGTTTCTTGAATCGCTAATAGGGAAATTGTCGTTGAAGACCGAATATAAGCCTTCTTCTGTTCGCTTTTCAGCTGATGAACCAATTTGTAAAAAATCGTTGAACGACTTTAACTGGATATCTAGAAAATCCGGATAATCTAATCGATTTTTAATTGATGCGAAATTGATTCTTTGAGAGGTTTTATTTTGAGCCAATTTAATAAGGTATTAGTTCGTTAAAAAATGTGTCACATGTAACGACAAAAGGGTTTAAACCCTAGAACAATCTAGGGCCTAAACCTTTTTAAGTTTTTCTGAATGAGCTTATTTAAGCTCTAC
>PAYR01000014.1 GCA_002715345.1 Flavobacteriales bacterium
ACATCCCAAGTTCCGAAATCTCCATAAAATTCTTTTCCTAGGTGTTGATCGGTAGTCCATCCAAATTTTGCATCGTAAACAGCAATTCTAGGGTACCATGCTACACCATCATAGTGTTTGTTTCCAAAAGCATTGAATGTTTTCATTCTTCTACGCAAGCTTCCCGTATCAAAGTAGGTTTTAAAATCCATAGTAAAAGTGATGCTTTCTCCACTTTTTACAGGCTCGTTTAAGTATACTTTTAAGATGGTGTTATCCAATTCTGTTTCTACTAACTTACCATCTACTTTAAGGTCTTTAACCACGGTTCCTAGTCCTTTTTTTTCGTAGCGTCCGTAATGAGGCTCTGAATTGTTTTGATGATGCAACTCAGAGCAGTAAGATCCAGGGATGAATGCGTTTTGGTATAAATGAAAATACACGAATGTTAAATCATCCGGAGAATTATTCCAGTATATTAATGTTTCGCTTGCATGAATGATGTCTTTTGTTTCATCAATATTCGCTTGGATTTTATAGTGAACATCTTGTTGCCAATATCCTGCTGGCGCTTTGTTTTTCCAGTAATTTGGGTTGTCTGCTTGTCTATAAGTGTTAGGTATTCTTAATGGGTTGTATGGATTTTGTGCTTGTGCTACAAATCCGATAAACACTAATACGGCTAAAAATTTCGTTTTCATCTTCTTATAATACAAATAAAAATCGGGTAGCGAAGATAAGAAAAAGACTAAAATGATAAATGTAATTTGAGGTTAAGCTGTCGAGAAGTGAGGTAGTTAGGTACGGCAAATTGTGTGCCGCCTACATCTTGTATCCAAAGATAAGATACTGTGTTGTCAATATCTAAGAGGTTAAAAGCTTCTAAACTGATCCAAGCATTTTCTGTAAAGTTAAACGGATTGAACCCTTTTTTCTTTTCTCCTTCTTTTTTCAAAACAACAGAGAAGCCAATGTCTACACGCTTGTAATCTGGCATTCTAAAATCGTACTCCCCCTTGTAAGTGTCGGGTGCTCTTAATGGAAATCCAGATCCATATACTAGGTTTAAATGCATTTTAAAATGTGGCATTTTAGGTAAGTAGTCTTGAAAGAACAAGGAAAAGTTAACTCGTTGGTCGGCAGGTCGTGCATAATAGCCGATTTCATGGATGATTTCATTTTCATCTGTATAAAAGTCATTGTCAATATCTGCAGAAGTTTTCATAATAGATAAGCTAGCCCAAGATTCCATTCCTTTAACAAACTCTCCATTTAATCGAATATCTAGACCTTTTGCGAAACCGGAAGCACTGTTTTCTGCGTAGTATCTAATGCGTACATTCTCAATTTCGTAGGGTATGAGGTTGTCTAAATCTTTATAGTATAACTCTGTTACAAGCTTGAAAGGTCGTTGCCAAATGTTAAAGTTATAATCACTTCCAATAATGAAGTGTGTTGATTTTTGTGCCTTTAAATCTCTGTTGAGTTGCCCTTCCAAATCTCTAAGCTCTCTGTAAAAAGGGGATTGATAATACACACCACTAGAAGCTCTGAACACTATATCCATGTCCCATAATGGTCGATATGCTATAGATGCTCTTGGACTAACAAGATATTCTTCGTTTAAATCCCAGTAGCTTCCACGAATACCAGCATTTAGTGTTACTCTTTTAATTGTTTGTTGCAACTGCATGTAAGCCGTGTGTCTGTAAGAATCTAATGAGGCTTCTGTTTTTAAAACATCTTCTAGATCTAATAATGTTGGAGCTTGCAAGGTGTCACCAACATAATCCACAGGCTGTGGTAATGAAAATCCAGCAGAATCAATGAGTGTCCATTCGCTTAACACATCTTGAATTCTTTCCGATTGTGTTTTAAAGCCCCAACGAAATTCTAGATCATCTTTGGTGTATAGTCCGTTATGTTGTAAAGAATGCACACTTGCTTTGAGGTAGTTTCGTGCATGATTAAGATGTGTTCCAACCCCTCTATTGAAAGTAGCTTCGCCAAAATTTTCAGAACCTAAATCATTGTCTAGTTCATAAAGCCAATATTGTCCTAAAATGTCAAAAGTTTCACTTTCATAGGTTCTGAAAGCCGAGGCTGTAAAGTTTAGATTGGTGTTTTCGCTTGGTTGCCAACTAGTATTGATGGCATTGAAAAAGGTTTCGTATTCATCAATCTCTTGCCCTTCAAAAAATATTCGTACTTCTAACGGAACACTAATTGTTCCAAATCGAGTCTCTCTGTTTTGTGGTATGTGATGATATGTATTCTTAGAGTAATTTCCTAGGTAACTAACAGACCATTTGTCGTTAATTGCATAATTCAAATATGTTTGAATGTCTGCAAAGTCTGGATTGTATTCTCCCTGTGTGTCAAGGCTGTTTAAAACATATTTAGTCGACTTTTTTCTTGCTCCTAACAAATAGGTAAACCTTTTTGATTTATCGATACCCTCTATGTGTAGGTTAGCTCCTAATAAACTCATAGTAGCAGATCCTCCAAACTCTGTTGGTTTTTTGTAGGTAATGTCTAAAACAGAAGACATTTTATCGCCGTATTGTGCTGCAAATCCTCCAGCAGAAAATTGAATAGAATTCACTAAATCAGAATTCACAAAACTTAATCCTTCCTGTTGGCCAGAGCGTATTAAGAATGGACGATAGACTTCGATACCATTTACATAAACAAGATTCTCATCAAAATTACCACCACGTACATTGTACTGAGAGCTCAGCTCATTAGAAGAGCTAACCCCAGGAAGTGTTTTGATAAGTCCTTCAACACCTCCGTTTGAAGTTGGTAAAACACTGATATGCTTAGAGTCAACTTTATCAAAAGTGCTGTTTCTGATTTGTTCATCCTCTATATTTACATCATCAATATCGATATGTGAAGGATTGAGTTCGATGTTCAGGGTGTAATCTTGCCCTTTTTTAAGCATCGGTAGTTCAATTTTTTGTATCTTATATCCGATGTAAGAAAAGGCAATTGTTTGCTTTCTATTCGCTGAAACTACTAAACTGTAGTTGCCTTCTTTGTCAGTAGATGTTCCTATGGTACTACCAATAACACTCACATTAACTCCTTCGATAGTTTCACCCTGGTGACTAACATTCCCTACAACATTTTGCGCCCAAGAGTGGAAACAAAAAGAACAAAGTAAAATTATGAGGAGGCGTTTCATAAAGTTTTCAAAGGTAATAATTAAAAGATGTTAGAATTTGTGAAATGTTTAATTTTGAACATAACTTAAGCAAAGACATTTTATTATGAAGAAAGTATTGGTTTTATGTACGGGAAATTCTTGCCGATCGCAGATGGCAGAAGGTTGGCTGAAGTCGATGTTAGGAGATTTAGCAAAGGTTTATAGCGCTGGTTTGGAGGCGCACGGTATCAATCCCTATATGAAAAAAGTTATGGAAGATGCCGGTATAGATGTGAGTAAGCATACCTCTAATGTTATGAGTGACTATAAGGATATTTCTTTCGATTATGTTATTACTGTTTGCAATCATGCTAGAGATAATTGTCCTTATTTTCAAAATGCCACTAAAAGAATCAGTTTTTCTTTTGAAGACCCAGCAGATGCTACAGGTACTGATGAGGAGCAGTTGTTGGTGTATAAGAAAGTACGTGATCAAATTGAACGATTTTGCGCAAATTTTTCAGATCAGGAGTTTGGTGTTTCCATATTACCTAATTTATTGTAAATCTACCGATTCTTAAAAATTAGGTCGTTTATAAGTGAAAAGTATTCTATGTGTTTATATTCATCAGGAAAACCACCATACAGTATTGTAAATGTTATTTTTTTGACTCAGCATATTGTTCATTTACAAGACTATCAGTGATAAATATATTATTTTCAATAGCAAGTTCTCCTATTTAAACTAATAAGTTTTTTAAATTCTTTATTGTTAAAGTATAAAATCTGCAGTATAGTTAGAGATATTTCCTCTTTCGTCTTCCACTTCTAGGCTAAATATATGTTTTCCTTTACTAAGACCTTTCTCGAAATAATGAGTTAGTCGAGCTCTTTTAGGATCAAATTCCATCAATATCCACTTGCCGTCAATTTCTCCTCTGTAAGATTTAATTCCACTCATATCATCTTTAATTGTCATTCTAAGTGTTGAAGAAGTCATTGTTTTTCCTGGGTAAATATTCAACCCTTTAATGGTTGGAGCTAGGGTGTCTGCAGCTACCGAAAACTCTCCAAATGATTTTAGTTTGGTGGTTAGTTTGTTGTTCACCCATTTGCCTCCTCTATAAGTTAAGTTTCCATTTTTATTGATTTGTGCAATAAAAGCTTTACTCTTCAGTGTGCTATCTATGTCACTTTCGATAGAGATAGCATAGGATTTATGTACAGCAGTATTTTCGTTGTGCACATGATGAATAGGGGCGTAGCAAGTAGAAAGTGTGTCTGGAGAAACGCTGTATTGAAATTGAAGCGTGTCATACAATGCTTTCTTTGGAATGTGTATTTCTATTCCTTCATTTTTATAAATATTAGCCTCTTGGTAAGGGAAGATTGCTACTGTAGGTTCGTTTATTTGAGGGTTTGTAGGAGGTGAGTAATCTGTGGCTTCTAAGATGAAATGCAATTTAGATGTATTTCCATAGACATCTTTGATGGTAAATTTTCCTTGATGTATACTGTCTACTTCTATCACCCCATTGTTTTCTACATGCTCATAAATACTTAACGGATTGTTTACTTCAAGGTAGCAAGAATGGATTCTTTTTTTACTGAGTTGTTTTTCAGCATAATCAATATGGCTGTTAATATATCGTGTTTCATGAAATCCGAACTCATCCATTTCGTGGAAGTAAATTTGTTTTCCATCAATATTTAGATTCACAGAGTAAACCCCATTTTTATTATTTGCCCCATTTAATAAATCATGTGTATAAATGCCAACACTTACTTTGCCATGCACTAGTATTGGCTTTTCTAATTTATAAATATTTCCTTCTTTAGTTGGCTTGAAGAATTTACCCAATTCTTGCTGATTAACCTGGCTCTTTTCGCCTCTTGGTTGAACTTTAATTTCTCTTATAATAGGAGCAATATCATCTGCTATATCAAATCCAAAATGTAGTCCGTTTTGTGGAAATTCATTTTTACTTGTTCGGAGTTCGAAATGTAAGTGTGGGGCTGCAGAGCTTCCGCTATTTCCAGAGAAAGCAACCAAGTCACCTTTTTTTACAGCCAAGTCTTCTTTTTGAGGGAAAAGTTCAATAACAAAAGACTCTCTACTGTATTGAGCGGCTTTCACATGTTCTTCAATGGATCCATGATATTTGCTTAAATGGGCGTATACAGAAGTGTATCCGTTAGGATGAGTAATGTAAAGCGCTTTTCCGTAACCCCAAGGTGATACCTTGATTCTGGAAACATAGCCGTCTGCAACAGCGTACACTTTGTGTCCAGACGCGCCTTGTGTCTTAATATCTATTCCGGCATGAAAATGATTACTTCTTAGCTCCCCAAAAGTTCCAGATAAAATAAGAGGAATATCCAATGGAGCTTGAAAATAATCAATAGGATGATTTTGTGCAGATCCGCTTAGAATGCTAGATAGTAGTAAGATGTAAATAAAAATATGACGCATTATTCTATGAATATTGAACTATAAGATGCAAAAATAAAAAGCTCGTAAAATAAACGGGCTTTTGTTTGTAAATAAATCTAGCAATGTTAACTTTGTATTAGTAAAACGATTCTTGAATTTTTTGTTGCTCATGAAAGCAACCATTGATAGACTGCAAAATAAACTCGAACGATTAGTTTCTAAACATCAAGAAGTTAAGTCGGCTAATCTACAGCTAAAAGAAAAGTTGTTGAGTTTGCAGGAACAGCTTGAAAAAGAGCAGCAAAGTGTTTCAGAATTGAAAGACAAAAACAAAATCTTGAAGCTTTCGATATCTTTACACGGAGAAGAGCAGGATACGCAAGCAGCAAGACAACGAATTAACGAGCTTGTGCGGGAAATCGATAAATGTATTGCCTTGTTAAATAAGTGATAAAAGCGCTCCATGGAGAGTTTAAAGATAAAAGTAACCGTAGCAAACAGGACATATCCTTTAACTATAAAAAGGGAGGATGAAGAGCAGGTGAGAAAAGCGGTAAAGGTGATAGATGAGCGATTAAAAGTTTACGAAAAAAGTTTTGCAGCTAGAGATACACAAGATTTATTAAGTATGTGTTTACTAGAAATGTCTGTAAAGTTACTGACGGATGAGCAAAAAGTCAAAGTAGATAGTAGCGTAGAGGAGCAATTGCAAATGCTTGAATCACTTATAGACGAGCAACTATAAAAGAAAACGTTCTTTATAATTTATACCCGCATCAATTAAGTTTTTAAACTCAACAAGATTTTAATTGGGGATACGACTTATGTCTTCAAAANCAGGCCTCAACCCTTCGGGGTTTCNAATNTGGAACAGTGGAAGTTTGCGATGGCGTAGCGGCCCCANCCATGTTATTAGGAGTTTANTAAACACCTTTTGGGTTGATGCGGGTTTTTTTATGAATACTAATTAGATAATNAAATGGATTTAATAGCAATTNTTTTAGGNCTAGNAGGGTTAGTNATAGGAGGAGCTATTGCNTTTGTGGTGTTGAATAANNTGAATAAAGNAAAAGGAAATANTATTNTAGANGAAGCTAAAAAGGAGGCNGAACAAATCAAAAAAGATAAAATNCTTCAGGCNAAGGAAAANTTTTTAGAGCTTAAAAGCGAGCATGAAAAAGTAATCAATCAGCGTAACCAAAAAATTGCAAATGCTGAGAATCGTGTGAAGGATAAAGAAAACAAGCTTAATCAAAGAATAGGAGAGGTTAACAAGAAAGAAAAGCAAATTGAAGATCTCAAGAATAATGTCTCTAGGCAGAAGGAAGCGATTAAGCGTAAAGAGGAAGAGGTAGAAAAAAATCATAGAAAACAGGTAGAAGCCTTAGAAACTATTTCTGGATTGTCAGCTGAACAAGCGAAAAAAGAATTAGTAGAAACCCTGAAAGATGAAGCCAAAACACATGCAATGGCTCACATACAAGAAATTGTAGAAGAGGCAAAATTGACTGCAAATAAGGATGCTAAAAAAATCATTATTCAAACTATTCAAAGAGTTGCTACCGAGCACGCCATTGAAAACTCTGTTTCGGTTTTTAATATTCAAAGTGATGATGTGAAAGGTCGAATTATTGGTCGTGAAGGCCGTAATATTCGATCGTTAGAGGCTGCTACAGGAGTAGAAATTATTGTAGATGACACACCTGATGCGATATTACTTTCTTGTTTTGATCCGGTAAGAAGAGAAATTGCTCGTTTAGCACTACATAAATTGGTAACAGACGGTCGTATCCATCCAGCAAGAATTGAAGAGGTAGTATCAAAAACAAAAAAGCAAATAGAGGAGGAGATTGCAGAAATTGGAAAAAGAACAGCTATCGATTTAGGGATTCACGGTTTACATCCAGAGTTAGTTCGCATGGTTGGTAGAATGAAATATCGTTCTTCTTATGGGCAAAACCTTTTACAACATTCAAGAGAGGTGGCTAATATGTGTGCTACTATGGCTTCTGAATTAGGGCTAAATCCTAAGACAGCCAAAAGAGCAGGTTTGTTACATGATATTGGAAAAGTACCTGATGATGAGCCTGAATTACCACACGCAATTTTTGGTATGAATTTGGCTGAGAAGTTTGGGGAAAAAACTGATGTATGTAATGCTATTGGAGCGCACCATGATGAGGTGGAAATGACATCTATGATTTCACCAATCGTTCAAGTTTGTGATGCTATTTCAGGAGCAAGACCAGGGGCTCGTAGAGAGATTGTAGAGTCTTATATTAAGCGAATTAAAGAGTTAGAGGATACAGCATTAACATATCCGGGAGTAGTGAAGTCTTACGCAATTCAGGCGGGTAGAGAGTTGCGCGTAATTGTGGAAAGTGAATCTGTTTCTGATGCAGATGCAGAAAAGCTGTCATTTGAAATTTCACAAAAAATTGAAACAGAGATGACTTATCCTGGGCAGGTGAAAGTGACAGTTATTAGAGAAACGAGAGCGGTTAACTTCGCGAAGTAATAAGTTTTATTTAGTTCTAAAAAGCTGAAGGAATTTCTGAATTTCTTCAGCTTTTTCTTTATTGCCTTGTATAGAGTAGGAGTGTAAAAGGTTTGTGAGCAGCCTTCTGATTATTGCTCGATTGCCACAAGGACTGAAAAACATTGTTTTAAGTTCTAATTTTTCTTTTTCTACAAAGCGTTCTAATTCTTTTCTAGAAAGAATACTTCCATGGCTAAAAGGGTTAATGTAGAATTTAACTGGGTCTCCTCCATACAGTTCTTCATGTGTGTATGCAATTACAAAGTGTTTTGGAAGATTAACACCTTTAATAGGTAATTCGCATTTTTGAGCAATTATAAGATAGAGTAAAGATAGAGATAGAGGATTCCCTTTTTTATTATTTAAAACATCACTAATAAAAGAGTTTTGAGGTGCATGGAAGTTTCGTACATTACCTTTATATCCGTGTACTTCAAAAAGCATGTGATTGATAAGCCTTATTTTTTCTAGTGGAGTCAGGTTTTCGTTTAATTCCATCCGTATTTCTTTCACTATTTGCTCTATTTGTAACGCTATATTTCTTAGATCTAAATCAGGATATTGATAACGAGAAAGAAGGAACCAGGCTTTGAGTAAGTCTTTTTCTGGGCTTGTAATCCAGTCTTCGAGTTCAGCTTCTGTGAAATTGAATTGTATTTCATGAATAATTTGCTCCGAACGGCTTTGCATCAAGCTGTCAAAATTCATTTCCCAAGCATTTTCTAAATCAGGAACAACTTCTATACCGAGTTCAACTAATTTGTTTTTTACCTGAAAATAAATGTCATTATCAGGGTCCTCTAGCAGTGAAATCAGTGCATGTATTTCGTTTTTATCCATGTGTTAATCTTTCCAATACGAAAGGTATCATTTCAGAAACAGTTTTCTTATAGTCCTTACTGTATTGCTGTTGGATACGATTAGCTATAATGGCGCAAATTGTTAGGCATTGATGCTCTAAAAGTTTTCCTAATCCATAGAGCGCGGCCGTCTCCATCTCAAAGTTAGTGATTTTTAAATTGTTATGTTCAAAAGTGTTGAGTTGTTCATGTAAGTCGGATATTGAAAAAGGTAAGCGAATACATCTACCTTGTGGTCCGTAAAAGCCAGGTGATGTCGCTGTAATTCCGCTTCTTAAATCGCTAAACTTTTTCAGTAAAATGATAGAACCTGTATAAAAATATGGCAGAGATAGGTCTTCTGGCCAATTAGCATGTTGGTGAAACGCTTCTCCCATTTCGGCATCAAAAGAGTTGTTAGCATAATAATACATGAGATTGTCCATCCCCATCCCGTGTGTAGATGCTAAGTAGCAATCAACAGGGATATCTTCATGAACAGCTCCAGAAGTTCCAAGTCGAATAATATTTAAGGCTTTCTTTTCTCTTTTTTCTACTTTACTTTTTAAATCGACATTTACCAATGCATCAAGCTCATTTATGACGATATCAATATTGTCAGTTCCAATTCCAGTAGAGAGAGCTGTTAGTCGTTTATTTCCAATATATCCGGTGTGTGTGACAAATTCTCGGTTAACTACCTGGTGCTCAATGCGGTCAAAATGTTGTGATATTTGCTGCACTCTTCCTTGGTCTCCAACAACCAAAATGGTGTCGGCAATTTGTTCTGGATGAAGGTGTAGGTGGTAAATGCTTCCATCATCATTTAGGACAAGTTCGCTTTCTGCTATTGGTTTCATAAAATGGAATGCTTACATTTGCTATTGTTCAAATCTAATAAAATATGACAACTTCTAACGGCCCTATATTAGTTCCTATCGGTTTTGCCGAACAATCAATAATTGCTTTAGAACAAGCGTTAAATATTGCTAAAATCACAGATTCTGAATTATTTTTACTGACAGTTGTAGAAGAGCCATCTTCTATGCAAAAACTGTTTTCTAATTATAAAGAATCACAAGAGCAATTAAAAGAGCAAGTGCGTGAAAAACTAGAGGCTTTGCAAGAACAATATTGTTCAGATTTAAGTAGAGATTCTGATTGTATGGTTTCAGTTGGAGCTATTTACGAAAAGATTGTTGAAGTGGCAGATATGATTGGAGCTTCTTTGATTGTGATGGGAACAGATGGTGCTGATAAAGAAACGCGTAAAAAATTCATTGGCTCTAATGCTTATAATGTTGTTCGTTCTGCCCCTTGTCCTGTAATTACCATTAAAGGAAAAGAGCATAGGTCAGGATGTAATACCATTGTTCTGCCTCTGGATTTACAAAAAGAAACTAGAGAGAAAGTCACAACTGCAATTCAGTATGCGCGTTTTTGGGATGCCGAAATTCGTGTTTTCTCAGTTTTATTAACTGACGATGAGTTTGTTAAAGGTAAATTGACAAGAAATTTAGAGCAAGTAGAACAATTTATAGTAGATAAAGGAGTGAATTGTCAAGCAGAACTTGTTCATGTTTCTGATGATAGTTTATCTAATGCTGTTTTGAATTATTCAGAAAAAGTAAATGCCGATTTGGTTATGATTATGACACAGCAAGAATCAGACTTTAGTCTTTACTTTATAGGATCTACAGCACGCTCCATAATCAATGAATCTGATATTCCTGTGATGAGTGTAAGGCCATTAAAAAAGGTTGACACGACTTCTTATGAGTTACAGTAGAAAACTCTGTTGAAAACCTTTTTAATTCCATATTGTTTAAGGATACACAATTTGTAGATTTAGGCGTTATATTCTTGTTATGCGCTTAGTCTTATTTACAGTTTTATCTTTTCTTACCACTTTTCAATTAAAGTTAGAAGAAACTCTAGATAAGACCAGTCTGCACCCTCCTTTTTACGATACAAATACTGTTTGGGTAGATAGTGTAATGCAAGCACTTACTCCTGATCAGCGTATTGCACAGTTGTTTATGGTAGCTGCATATTCTAATAAAGGAGAGGTGCATAAGGAATCTATTTCTAAGCTTATCAAAGAATATCGTATTGGTGGATTGATGTTTATGCAAGGAGGCCCTATTCGACAGGCTCGTTTAACCAATCATTACCAGTCTATAGCAGAAGTTCCTTTAATGATTGCGCAAGATGCGGAATGGGGCTTGTCAATGCGTATTGATAGCACACTGATTTTTCCTTGGCAAATGACTTTGGGAGCTATTCAAGATGAACAATTGGTGTATGAGATGGGTTTAGAAATTGCTAGACAATGTCAAAGATTAGGGGTTCATATAAATTTTGCTCCGGTTGTAGATGTTAATTCTAATCCCAAAAATCCAATTATCAATAATCGTTCTTTTGGNGAAGATCCNNNNAGGGTTGCTNTTTTAGNAANNGCTTATATGCAAGGNTTGCAGGATGGAGGTGTNTTGGCTTGNGCNAAACATTTCCCAGGCCATGGAGATACNGATGCTGATTCACATAAAACATTGCCTATTATCCCACATACTAAAGAACGTTTAGATTCTATCGATTTNGTGCCTTTTCAGCAAATGTTTCAATCTGGCTTGGGAAGCATTATGGTGGCGCATCTATATATTCCTGAAATAGACAACACAGAGAATCTGGCATCTACTTTATCGCCTAAAATTGTAAGTGGATTGCTTAAGAAAGAAATGGGTTTTGAAGGATTGATTTTTACAGATGCATTGAATATGAAAGGGGTGAGTAAGTTTTATGAACCTGGAGAAGTAGATTTAAAAGCCTTGTTAGCCGGAAATGATGTTTTATTATTTGCTGAAGATGTACCAAAAGCCATAGAAAAAATAAAAGAAGCCATTACTAAAAAACAGATTTCACAAGAGGAAGTAGATAAGAGGTGTAAAAAGATTTTGTTAGCTAAAAAATGGTTTGGGTTGGATAAGCTAACACCAGTAGAGGAAACGGATTTATTTAAAGATTTAACAATACAGCAAACCGAAGTATTGAACAGAAATTTGGTTAAAAATTCGCTCACACTTTTACAAAATAATGATGATATAATACCTGTTAAAAGGTTGGACACCTTGAGAATAGCTTCTTTAAGTATTGGAGAAAGCGGGACGGTTTTTCAGTCTATACTGTCAAAGTATGCATCGGTTGATCATTTTCATATTTCAGAACAGCATACGGATGATGAAAGAAAAGAGCTTTTAAAAAAGTTATCTAGTTATAACCTAGTTATAGCAAGTGTTAATAAATCCAATGTGCACGCTTGGAAGAGTTATCATATTCATAAAAATACCGATGTGTTATTGCAGACTCTTGGCATGCAATCTAAAGTAATACTGACAGTTTTTGCAAACCCTTATTCTTTAAGTGATTTACTGATGACTTATGCTTTTGATGGGTTAATGGTTGCTTACCAAAATTCAGAAGTTGCACAAGAATTTGCTGCGCAAGCTATTTTTGGGGGAATAGGGGTAAGCGGAAAGCTCCCGGTTTCCAATGTTCATTTTTCGTTAGGTGATGGTTTGGAAACGGAGGCTATAAGATTGGGTTATGGAATACCATCAGAGATAGATGTTCAAACAGACTTGCTCTATAAAGTAGATAGCATTGCCTTAGATGCTATTGAAAAAGAAGCTATCCCAGGGTGTCAAATAATGGCTTTAAAAGATGGTCAAGTATTTTATCAGAAAAACTTTGGACACCATACATATAAAAAACAATATACAGTACAAGATTCGGATGTGTATGATTTGGCCTCTATTACCAAAATAGTAGCAACCGTACCTACGCTTATGCATTTGCAAGAAAAAGACTTGTTTAATTTAAACAACACTTTAGGGGATTATCTATTATTACCAGATACTTCTAGTAAAAAAAACATGAAAATTAGAGATATTTTGGCACATCAAGCTCAATTACACCCTTGGATACCTTTTTACAAACAAACTTTAGAGGAGGATGGCCAGCTAAGAGATACATTATATTCTAAAGAACAATCTGAAAAGTATTCTATACAAGTAGCAGAAGGAATATATCTGCATCACGAATATGCAGATAGTGTTTTTCATCAAGTGGTTAATTCTAAATTGTTAGATGAAAAAGAATATAAATACAGCGATTTAGGGTATTACTTATTGCATCCTGTTATGGAAAATTTATGTGGACAAAAGCTGAATGATTTTACATTGAACAACTTTTACAAGCCATTGGGTTTATCCACGATGGGATTTCTCCCAAAAGAGAGAATCCAAAAGGAGCAGATTGTTCCAACAGAGTTTGATTATTATTATCGTTCTCAGCTTTTAAAGGGAGATGTCCATGATATGGGAGCGGCTATGTTTGGAGGTGTTGCAGGGCATGCAGGTTTGTTTTCTAACGCTAACGATTTAGCCATTTTTATGCAAATGTACTTGCAAGGAGGAGAATATGCAGGAGAGTTATTTTTTGAAAAGGCAACAGTAGAAGAGTTTACGAAATGTCAATTTTGTGAAGATAAAAATAGAAGAGGAGCGGGGTTTGATAAAGCGGCTCTTCCTGAGCAAGAGGGAGGACCTGCTTGCGATTGTAATCCATCACCATCGGCTTTTGGTCATTCTGGCTTTACCGGAACCTTAGTGTGGGTAGATCCTGCAGAAGATTTTGTTTTTGTATTTTTATCCAACCGCATTCATCCAACGGCAGAGAACAAAAAGCTTTTGAAAATGGATGTTCGCTCGAATATAATGGAGGTGTTTTACCAAGCGATAAGAAAATGAAAATAGGCATAGTTTGTTATCCAACTTTTGGGGGTAGTGGAATTGTGGCTACCGAATTAGGTAAAGCTTTGGCTGACAAAGGACATGAAGTACATTTCATTTCTTATAGTCAGCCAGTTCGTTTGGATTTGTTTTCGGAAAACATGTTTTATCATGAGGTAAGTGTATCTGATTATCCTTTGTTTGAATATACACCTTACGAACTTACTTTAACCAGTAAGCTGGTAGATGTAGCTATGCACGAAAATTTAGATTTATTTCATGTGCATTACGCTATTCCGCATGCTTCTGCGGCTTATACTGCCAAGCAAATTTTAGCAGCTCGCGGTTATCATGTTCCATTTGTAACAACTTTGCATGGAACAGATATAACCCTTGTTGGAAAGGATGAATCTTTTAAGCCTGTTATTGAGTTTGCTATCAATCAATCGGATGCTGTTACAGCTGTTTCGGAAAGTTTGAAGCAAGACACTTTGACTTATTTCAATATTAAGCGGGAGATAGAGGTGATACCTAATTTTATTGATTTTGAACATTATCAAAATCGTTTTGATGTGCGCTTACGAAATTCAATAGCACCTAATAATGAAGCAGTTTTAACTCATGTTTCCAACTTTCGAAAAGTAAAAAGAGTTGAAGATGTGGTGCGTGTTTTTCATCTAGTGCAACAACAAACTCCTGCAAAATTATTAATAGTAGGAGATGGTCCGGAACGACCAAAGATTGAGCAATTGTGTAGAAAGTTGAATTTATGCGATGACATCAAGTTATTAGGAAAATCTAAAGCGATTGAAAAATTGATGGCTATTTCTGATTTGTTCTTGTTGCCTTCTGAAGCAGAAAGTTTTGGCTTGGTAGCCCTGGAAGCAATGGCAGCAGGAGTACCAGTGGTATCTTCTAATGTGGGTGGTTTGTCCGAAGTGAATAAAGAGGGAGTGACTGGTTTTTTAAGTGAAGTAGGAAATGTAGATGAGATGGCTGTAAACGCATTGAAAATTTTAGAAATCGATTTAAAAACTTTCAAAAAGAATGCGAGAACTCATGCGAAATCTTTTGACTTGCCGAATATACTGCCGCAATACGAGAGTTTGTATGAGTCTATGATTTAACTACCAACTCTTTTATAGTTGTATCCTTCTTTTTCTAGTATTTCCATCACCTTTTC
>PAYR01000015.1 GCA_002715345.1 Flavobacteriales bacterium
GAATGTAAAGATTGTGGCTGGATTGCTAAATGTCGCAGTTGTGATGTAAGCTTAACTTATCATAAAAAGATTGATTTACTAAAATGCCATTATTGTGGGTATTCTGAGGTACCACTTAAAAAATGCAATTCTTGCGGTAGTTTGGAGGTAAATGTGAAAGGTATTGGAACGGAAAAGATAGCAGAAGATTTACAACCTTTTTTCCCAGATGCTGCTATACATCGAATGGATTTAGATACGACTTCTAGAAAACATGCGCATCAAGAAATTATTTCAGCATTTGAAGATAAAAGAATTGATATTCTTATTGGAACACAGATGGTTACAAAAGGACTCGATTTTGACAATGTGAGTATTGTTGGGATTTTGAATGCAGACAGTATGTTGAGTTTCCCTGATTTCCGTTCTTTTGAAAGAGCTTATCAGTTAATGGCACAAGTATCGGGCAGGGCAGGTCGAAAAAAGAAAAGAGGGAAAGTTATTATTCAGACTTATTCTCCTGAAAATAAAATTATTGAAGCTGTTAAAAAGAATGATTATAGAGGGATGTTTAAAGCTGAGATGTCAGAACGAAAAAACTTCTCTTATCCACCTTATTGTAAGTTAATTAAAGTAACGGCAATGCATCGTGATTACCAGCTTACAAATTATGCTGCTAGAGATTTAGCAATTCTTATGCGTCAGCAATTTGGGAAATATGTATTGGGACCAGAATATCCTACTGTAGCAAGGATTAAGAATAAATTTCTGAAACATATTCTACTTAAGATAGAAGGGGGTGGTTCAGTTCAACAAATCAAAAAACAACTACAATATTTTATAGAGCAGCTGAATAAAAACAAAGAGTATAAATCTGTTCGATTTGTTTTAGATGTAGATCCTGTTTAATTTGTATATTTAATGTAAATTATAGAGTGTTATGACTAGGTTTTTATTTTTTTTATGTTTCAGTCCAGCTTTTCTTTTTGCACAATGTGAAGCAGATTTTATTTTCCAACAAGATGGTGAAACTATAGAACTTGTGAATATTTCAACAGGTATGTATGTTTCAGAAAGTTGGGATTTTGGAGATGGAAATACTAATAATTCATCTTCAAAACCAACCCATACCTATACTGTGAATGGAGAATATAACGTTTGTCTTATTCTTTATGAGTCATTAAACGATTCTACGACATTAATTTGTGATACAACGTGTCAAACCATAATTATTAATAGTATTAATGAAGATATCGGTCTTTTTATAGAAGATTCAGATCATCTAAATGTTTTCCCAAATCCTGTTTCAAATGTTTTAAATATACAATACCCATCAGGTAACAAAATAAAGGATATAAAACTACATACTCTAGATGGTGGCGTTGTAATTTTGAAAAATAAAAAACAGTTAACTCTAAAGCATTTACCTTCGGGTATATATGTATTATCATATACTCTAAACGATTTTGTTTTTTACAAGAAAATTTTAAAGATATAATTGTAAAATTCTTTTAAAATGGATGGCGAAATCAAATAACTATCTTTGTCCGTATGAACTACATTCTTTTTGATGCAAATAGGGAGTCTTTATTCCCTTTAACACATACCCGACCGATATCCGAAATCCGTATTGGTATTTTAACCATAAAAGAAAAATGGATTCACCACTTAGGAAGCGAGTTAAGCACTAAAACAGCCGATTATCTGCAAATGAAGTATCCTTTGCAAAAAGAGGCGAATAATGTGTACATCCATGGTGGTGTATGTCCTAATAAAGCATTGGTGGCAGCTATACAACAACTTGCCGACGGGGAGGGTTTGTATGCTGGAGATACGCTTGTGGCTTACCGTAATGCAGTGCATCAAAAAGTGAGTTTTACAGAGGATTTTACCCAAATAGAAAAGCTGTGGCACATCTTTCAGCACAACACTATAGAACTAAAAGCCGACTTTGATTTGCTAACCGAAGGGCGTAGCTCTCAAGCTCTAAGCGATAGCAATCTTGTGCTGGGTTCCGAAAACATTTTTGTAGAAGAAGGCGCCAAGGTAGAAGGGGCTATCCTGAACGCTACTACAGGTCCTATCTACATTGGTAAAAATGCAGAGCTGATGGAAGGGAGCATTGTGCGTGGTCCTTTAGCTATGTGCGAACATTCCGTGCTTAAACTGGGCGCTAAAATATACGGATCTACTACATTAGGTCCTTATTGCAAAGTGGGGGGTGAGGTCAATAATTCGGTGCTGATGGGCTATTCCAACAAAGGGCATGATGGTTTTTTAGGCAATTCCGTTTTAGGCGAATGGTGTAATATCGGTGCGGATACGAACAGCTCTAACCTGAAAAATAATTATGCAGATGTACGCTTGTGGAGCGAACAAACTGGTTGTTTTGAAAAAACAGGTTTGCAGTTCTGTGGTTTGATAATGGGCGATCATTCCAAATGTGGCATCAACACCATGTTTAATACGGGTACGGTAGTAGGGGTTAGCGCCAATATCTTTGGGGCAGGTTTCCCACGTAACTTTGTACCTTCTTTTGCTTGGGGTGGCTCTGCGGGTTACAGCACTTATCATTTGCCTAAAGTATTTGAGGTAGCCGAAAAAGTAATGGCGCGCAGGGGTGTTGCTTTCGATGATACGGAAAAAGATATCCTTCAACAAGTCTTTGAGCTGACAAGCGAACAGCGTAATTTCTAAACTCTGCCATTTTCCGTCTTCTAATAGCGTTGGCACAGTCATTGCTATATAGTAAGGCGCATGAAAAAGCAATAAGCTACTGCCATATTGACTTAAAAAGAACTGATTCGAATGAATAATCGATTTTCAATTGACACTTTGTCGGGAGTATTTGATGAGGATGCGGAGTTCATCCCCTTAATGAGCCAAGAGGACGAAGACAAGATAAATAAAGAGGAAACACCAGAGGTACTACCGATTCTATCCTTAAGAAATACGGTTTTATTTCCTGGGGTAGTGATACCAATTACTGTGGGTAGAGATAAGTCTATCAAGCTGATTAAAGAGGTGTATAAAGGGAATAAGGTCTTGGGAGTGGTTTCTCAGAAAGATCTCAGTGTAGAGGAACCCAGCTTGGCCGATTTGCACACCACAGGTACAGTAGCACAAATCATGAAGATGTTGCGTATGCCTGATGGTAACATTACCGCTATTATACAAGGGCGTAAGTTGATGCAACTAACAGAATTGGTGCAAGAGCAACCTTATTTAAAAGCGAAGGTCATGCCAATGGAAGAGGTGAAACCTACGAAAGGAGATGAGGAGTTTGATGCTTTGGTAAGTTCTATTAAAGACATTGCCTTGCAGATTGTGAAGGAGTCGCCCAACATTCCAACAGAGGCACAGGTGGCTATCCAGAATATAGAGTCGCCTTCTTTTTTAATCAACTTTGTGTGTTCTAATATGGATGTGTCAGTAGAGCAAAAGCAAGAGTTGTTGATGCAGAGCAACTTGAAAACACGTTCTGTCCTTACCTTAGAATTGCTTTCGAAAGAGTTACAAAAGCTCGAAATGAAGAACGAGATTCAGCACAAAGTAAAAGTAGATTTAGACCAGCAGCAGCGCGAGTATTTCTTAAATCAGCAGTTGAAAGCGATACAAGAGGAGTTGGGCGGTTCTGCCGATCAGGAGATAGAAGAAATGCGAAAGTGTGCCAAGCAGAAGAAATGGACCAAAGAAGTAGGAGAAAACTTCGAAAAGGAAGTAAAAAAGCTACAGCGCATGAACCCTGCTATGGCTGATTATTCAGTACAGCGTGCTTACCTTGAATTGGTCTTGGATTTGCCTTGGGGCGAATATACCAAAGACCACTTCGATTTGAAGCGCGCGAAGAAAATATTAGACAGAGACCACTCTGGTTTGGAAAAAGTGAAAGAGCGCATCTTGGAGCACTTAGCTGTTTTGAAACTCAAGGGGGATATGAAAGCGCCTATCCTTTGTTTGTACGGCCCTCCAGGAGTTGGTAAAACTTCTTTAGGTAAATCTATTGCAGAGGCTTTGGGGCGTAAGTATGAGCGTGTTTCTTTAGGAGGTATGCGTGATGAGTCGGAGATTCGTGGTCATCGTAAAACATACATCGGTGCTATGCCAGGTCGTATCATCAAGTCCATCAAAAAAGCCAATTCATCCAACCCTGTTTTTGTGTTGGATGAGATTGATAAGATAACACGCGATTCACATGGTGATCCTTCATCAGCTATGTTAGAGGTGTTAGATACAGCGCAAAACAGTGAGTTTCATGATAATTACTTAGAGATGGGTTACGACCTTTCCAAAGTGATGTTCATTGCTACTGCAAACTCTTTGAATACTATTCAGCCGGCTTTACGCGATCGTATGGAAATCATTGAAATCAATGGTTATACCATGGAGGAGAAAACAGAAATTGCTAGAAAACACCTCTTACCAAAGCAGCTGAAAGAACACGGCTTGAAAAAGATAGATTTGAAGGTGTCTAAAAAGGTATTGGAAAAGGCAGTAGAAGGATACACAAGGGAGTCTGGTGTGCGAGGTTTAGATAAGACGGTTGCTAAATTGGTGCGTTATGCTGCCAAAAGTATCGCTATGGAACAGGATTATAATGTTGAAGTGCAAGTAGAGGATTTGAAGGGAATATTGGGTCCTGCACGATTTGATAAAGATCGTTACTTGAATAATGATATTGCAGGGGTGGTTACCGGCTTAGCTTGGACGCCTTTTGGAGGAGATATACTTTTTGTTGAGAGTTCTTTGAGCAAAGGAAAAGGTAAATTAGAGATTACAGGAAATCTAGGAAAGATCATGAAGGAATCGTCTACTATTGCTATGAAATATATCAAAGCCAATGCCGATACATTGGGTATGGGTGCCAGTATTTTCGATAAATATGATGTGCACATCCATGTGCCAGAAGGAGCTACTCCAAAAGACGGTCCTTCTGCAGGAATTACCATGCTGACGGCTTTAACCTCTTTGTTTACACAGCGCAGAGTGAAGAATAAATTGGCCATGACGGGTGAAATCACTTTGAGAGGAAAGGTGCTTCCAGTAGGAGGTATCAAAGAAAAGATACTAGCTGCCAAGCGGGCGGGTATCAAAGAAATAATTCTTTGTGAGGATAACCGAAAAGATATTGAAGAAATCAACGAACGATATGTAAAGGGCTTAACATTTTATTATGTAAACGAAATGAAGGAGGTATTGGATGCAGCGCTTTTAAGTCAAAAAGTAAAAAATGCTAAAAAGCTGTAATAATCAATACATTTGCACGTTCAGAAAAATAATTAACACAATTACACAATGAAGAAATTGTTAGTAATAGCATTTGTTGCATTCATAGGGATGAATACTTTTGCTCAGGATGCTTTGGTAAAAGTAAGTCCGTTTTACTTTTTTGACGGTACACTATATGCTTCTTATGAGAGAGCTTTAGAAAACAATCGTTCTATTCAGTTAGATGGAGGTTTACGTCTAGCAGATAACGGTAACGATTATGGTTGGATGGGTGAATTGCAATTGCGCAAATATTTGTTCAGCCCGAAATTTATTGGAGAAGCTCCATTAAGTGGTTTTTATGCAGGGATTTATACCAATGGAAAGTATTTTAAAGAATACAATGAGTGGACTGACTGGAAAACTTTGGATGAGCCTTACTGGGAATATATTTACAATGAGGATGGTACAGAAAACTGGGAAGAGTCTGTTTGGCATGAAGGAGAATATGAAGAAGTAATCGTTAAAGAAAGTTACGATATCAAGCAAGGTGAAGGTGGTGTTTTATTTGGCTTTCAAGCCATTATCCATAATGCCTTGTCTTTTGATGTGTTTCTTGGTGGTGGTGTAAGAGGCGCTCAAATTGATGGCAAGAAAACAAACCGAAACTATGATGGTATCAGAGGTTATACAGGAGTAGTTCCAAAAGGGGGATTTTCATTAGGTATTGTTTTTTAATACCTATACTCCACAAAATTACAAGCGCAGCTAGTCTGCGCTTTTTTTGTAATAAGTAGCTCGTTAAATCGTTAAAACATTTGTTACTTTGCCTTATGCGAAAATACCTCTTGTTTCTTGTATTATTACCTACTTTGCTGTTGGCACAAACAGGAGGAAAAACTACCTATCAAGTCTTGCAATTTCCTGTTTCTTCTCGTATGTCAGTCTTGAACAATCCAATTGCTATTTGGGGTTCCGACCTCAACCTTGGTATTTACAATCCTGCTTTACTAAACCCCAAGATGAAGGATGGTTTAGCGCTTAACTTTGTAGATTACTTTTCAGACATCAACATGGTTTCAGCTGCTTATGCTTTTCCTTTCAAGGATGCAGGAACAGTTGGGGTATCCATACAATCTTTAAGTTTAGGAAAGTTTACATACACCAACGAGCAGGCAGAAGAATTGGGCTTTTTTAGAGCAAACGAGCAATTGCTTACTACTGGATTTGGCAAGCAACTACATGATAAGTGGAGTATTGGTGGAGCGGTGAAGTTTCTGTTTTCCGATTTAGAAAGCTACCAATCTTTTGGGATGGCGACTGATCTGGGTGCTACTTATTTAAATAGAGAAAGTCAATTTGCAGCTTCTGTTTTGGCGCAAAATATAGGAAGGCAAATAACTTCTTATAATGGTACGAACGAACCACTTTCTTTTGAAGTGAAGCTAGGCTTATCTAAAAAGTTAGAGCATTTGCCTTTTCGTTTTTCTATTGGTTATAACCATTTAGAAACTTGGGATTTAACTTATCATTACAATCCAACAGTTACGACCGATCCGATAACAGGAGAGAAGGTTGTAAACTCAGCAAGTTTCGGGCAGAAATTATTTCGTCATTTCACCACTTCAGGAGAGTTAAGCATTGGTAAATATTTGCAACTACGCATGGGCTATGATGCGCAGCGCAGGCATGAACTTACCGTTAATTCTTTTTTAGGAATGGTGGGCTTTTCTTGGGGTATAGGGATTAAGGTTTCGCATTTTTACATCAATTACGGAAGAGCATCCTATCATTTAGCAGGAGCGCCTAATTATTTCTCGTTAAACACCAATCTTTCTAAGTTTTACAAACGCCAATGAAAAAGATAAACATAGCAATTGATGGCCACTCTTCTTGTGGGAAAAGCACCATTGCTAAGCAGTTGGCGCAGCACTTTGCCTATGTGTATATAGATACAGGTGCCATGTACAGAGCCGTTTGCTTATACTGCTTGCAAGAGAGCATTATGCTAGATGGCCTTATTGATGAGGAGCGACTGTTGAGAAAGTTGAATCAAATAGAAGTTTCTTTCAATTATAGCAGAGATACAAATGCATCTGAAACATATTTGAATGGTGTGAATGTAGATCAAGATATTAGAGGTTTATGGGTGTCGGAGAATGTAAGTAAGGTAAGCAAGATAAAAGTTGTTCGAGAAAAAATGGTTGCTATTCAGCAAGCTATAGGAGAGGATAAAGGAGTGGTGATGGATGGTAGAGATATAGGAACAGTTGTTTTTCCAGATGCTGAATTGAAATTATTTGTCACAGCCTCTTTAGAAGAAAGAGCACGCAGAAGACATGCAGAACTAGAAGGTGTTTCTTTAGAAGATGTAATAAAGAATTTAGGTGATAGAGATTTTGATGACAGTACACGCGTTGAAAATCCGCTGAAGCAAGCAGTAGATGCGATTGTGATTGACAACACTAATTTATCTAGGGAAGAGCAATTTGCGCTCATCCTGAAGCATTGCCAAGATGCTATGCAGTAAACTCCTCTAAAACGCTTTCGATAGAACGCGTATTTTTAAAATAAGAGAGTAATTTTTGAAGCACTTTATCTACAATAGCATCTGGGCAAGATGCACCACTGGTCAAGATGATTTTTAATTTATCTTTTTCAGGTAAAAAGTTATGCGTTTGTAACATTTCTTTTGATTCGTAATGGAAGTGCTGTATTAAATCTTGCGACAATATTTCCTCTTCTGTTTTAATAAAGTAGGTGGGTAGTTTTTCTTCGCAAAGCTCTACTAAATGTGAGGTGTTAGAGCTATTGTAACCGCCAACAACAATAGCTAAATCGGCTTCTTCTTTTAGTAGGCCGAATGTTGCTTTTTGATTTTCGTCAGTTGCATAACATAAAGTGTTTCTTGTGTCTGCGAAATGATGTTTGTAATTTTCTTCTGTATATCGGTTAATGATAATTGATTTTAAGAATTCAGAAATTTCTTCTGTTTCGCTAGCTAGCATAGTAGTTTGATTTATCACCCCAATTTTTACCAAATCATTTTCAGGATCAAAACCTTCTGAGTGTTTATTTTTGAAAAGCTCATAAAAATCCTCTTTTTTTCTTTTTCCACTAATAAATTCAGCTAGAATTTTAGCTTCTCCCATATCACGAATTATTACAGATGGGGCATTTTGATTTGTGTGTGAAAAAGTGGCTCTTGTTTCTTCATGACTATATTTACCATGTATGATGATGGTGAAGTCTTCCTTGGCAATCTTTTCTGAAATTTTCCATACNCGTGTAACAAAAGGGCAAGTNGTGTCATAANTTTCAAGANTAACTCCTTTATTTTCTAATAATTCTTGTATTTCAATTGTTGTTCCAAAAGCTGGAGTAATCACTATATCATCGCTACTAATTTTATCCCAGGAAATTAATTGATTACCTTGAGTGTCCATAATGAATTTCAAGCCTTTTTCCAGTAAGTCATCATTTACAGTAGGGTTGTGTATCATCTGGCTTAAGAGATAAATTTTTTTGTTTGGATTTTCTTCAATTGCCCTGTAAGAAATCTCAATAGCGTTTTCTACACCATAGCAAAAACCGAAGTGCCTAGCTAGGTGAAACTGTACTGGTCCAAAATCGACAATTGTAGGAGAGAAGTCCTTCTTTTTAGGATCCAATTCTCTACGATTTTTCTTAATCGTGCCAATAATAGGAGATCGATAGAAATTGGGTATGTCGAATTTTTTCATTGAGCGCAGATATATGCACGCAAAAATAGGTAAATTTGAATTGCTTTATGAGTGATATTAAGAATTACAGAACGGACTATGGCAAGCAAGAGTTAAACCATAAGGATTTACCTGAAAATCCTATTCAATTGTTTAATGCTTGGTTACAAGAAGCGATTGATACTATAGATAAAGATGCGAATGCTTTTATTTTATCTACAGTAGATACAAATGCTTTTCCAAGCACTAGAGTTTTATTACTGAAAGAAGTTAGTGATGAAGGTTTTGTATTCTTTACGAACTACAACAGTAACAAAGGGAATGAAATGGAAGTAAACCCAAAAGTAGGTCTAAACTTTTTTTGGCCTTCTTTAGAAAGGCAAGTGCGTGTTCAGGGTGTGGTTAAAAAAGTTTCTGATGTTGTGTCAGATTCTTATTTCCAAAGTAGACCCTATAAAAGTCAAATTGGCGCTTGGGCTTCAGAACAAAGTAGTAGATTAGATTCTAGAGCAAGCTTAGAAGAACGATTTCATCACTTTTCTAAAAAACATCCTCAAGAAGTACCCAGGCCGCAACACTGGGGTGGCTATATTGTAAAACCAAAAAATATTGAATTTTGGCAAGGACGCGCTAGCCGTTTGCATGATCGTTTTACTTTTACTTTACATCAAGGAAAATGGAAAGTTGATAGATTGTTTCCTTAATATTAAATTATTATGAAATACATTTAACTATTTACGATTATTTTTTTTGGTGATTTCTCTTATTCACAGAATCTTAGTCATGAATTGATTTCTACAACAGGAAATACTTATAATGATTATTAAATAAAAACTCTAATCTTTCCCTCTTACTTTCTCTTTTCTATTATGCCAAAAACCTTTTTCAATAATATCTGATTTATCTATAGAGTAACGTAGCCAGTTTAGGAGGGTTTCTTCTTTGGCAATATCGTTTAGTTGCCAGTCAATGTTTTCTTGGCGTAATTGGTAGCTGAGGTGTTGCAAACAAACAGCTGCTGCTACCGAGAGGTTAAAACTTTCCGTAAAGCCAAACATGGGTATTTTTAAGTACTCGTCTGCTTCTTGCAAGGCAACATCTGTTAGTCCTTCCATTTCGGTTCCAAAAAGCAGGGCTGTTTTTCCTTTAGTAATATCAAAGTCCTGTAGGTTGCAATCGTTTTTGTGTGGAGTGGTGGCTACTATGCGATATCCTTTCTTTTTCAGCTTTTGGATGCACTGCAAAGTATTGTTATCTTCCTCATTATAACGTTGTATATTTAACCATCGGGAAGAGCCCATAGCAACCTCTCTATCAGGATTAAATTCGTTGTAGTTTTCTATCACATGTACATTTTGTATGCCAAAACAATCGGCCGAGCGCAATACTGCACTGGCATTGAGTGGTTGGTAAATGTTTTCTAAAACTACGGTTAGGTATTGGGTACGTTCGGCCAATACTTCCTGAAAACGGTTCCAACGATCGTCCGTTACCAAATGGCTAAGGTGTGCAATGAGCTCTTTCACTGTAAACTTAGTGTTTCATTCATTTGAAATCCTCGCAAAAAATCACAAATAGCCATACGTTTTTTACCGGCTAATTGTATTTCTTCTAAACAAATATAGCCACCTTGCACAGCTACTTTTAAATGGCTTTTTCCATCTGTTAAAATGCTGCCTATTTTTGCTTCATGCGTACTTGCCTCTTTACTGCTTTTATACACTTTTAAACTATTTCCGTTACTTAGGGTAGTCCAAGAAGCAGGGTAAGGCGATAGTCCACGGATGTGGTTGTGTATGCTGTGTATGTCTTTGCTCCAGTCTATTTGGCAAGTATCTTTAAAGATTTTAGGGGCTTGTGTTGCTGTTCCTTCTTGCTTTATGTTAGGGGCTGTGCCATCGGCAATGGCATCTATGGTTTTACAAACCAACTGGCTGCCAATTTGCATCAGCTTATCATGTAAAACACCTGCGTTGTCATCCACTTCAATGCTTACCTTTTCTTGAAAAATAATGTTTCCTGCATCTATTTGTTGTTCGATAAAAAAGGTGGTTACACCACTTGCTGTATCACCATTGATGACGGCCCAATTTATAGGTGCTGCACCTCTGTATTTTGGTAGGAGTGAAGCGTGCAGGTTGAAGGTGCCGTATTTTGGCATATTCCAAACTGTTTCAGGCAACATTCGGAAAGCCACCACCACTTGTACATCCGCTTCTAAAGTTTTTAATTCCGCTAAAAAAGATTCATCTTTTAAATTAGTTGGTTGTAAAATAGGAATGTTTTGCGAAAGCGCATATTCCTTTACGGAAGAGGTGCGTAGTTTTTGGCCTCGGCCTGCAGGCTTATCTGGCACAGTAATTACTCCGACTACATGGTAGTTTTTCTCTACCAATGCTTGTAAAGAAGCTGTGGCAAAATCGGGCGTTCCCATGAAGACAATGCGCATATTTTTCATCTAGAAAATATTTGTGTCAAAACTAAAGAAATTAACGCACCCAAATTAGTTTTTCATTTTCTGTAAATTCAAGCTGCCCGTTATCATGTAAAAATTGAATAACATGAATCATTTTATCTTCTCTAAACTCTATTATTTTTAAGATGATATCATTGGTGCTTAAGGGGTTTTCAGTGATTAGATTCTCAATAGCTCTTGTTATTTTTTCAAATTCTGAATCTGTTATATCTAGCTTATTTCGCTCTAAGCACACATCACATATACCACAGCGCACTTGATTTTCTTCGCCGAAATAATCGAGCAGGAAAGAGGAACGGCAACGATACTGATTTTTTACATAGGCAACTATGGCTGCTGCTTTACCTTCTTCAATCGCTTTTCGTTTTACCAATGTTTCTTTTGATATAGGTAGCATTTTAGCATCTACACGCGCCATGCTGAAGAATATTTTAGGTGTGCTGTTTTGGGGTAAATACTCCAGAATATTCATGTTGTGTAATTTCTGAAGGTAGTATTTTACATCTTGTGTACTATGTCCTGATCGCTTGGCAAGTATGCTTTCCTGAATTTTGGTGAAACTATCAAAAACATTTCCGTAAGAGCGTAAAATTGTTTTAACCAAACGGTCGTAAATTGGGTTTTCTATTTGAAATTGGTACAGTTCTCCGTGTTTTACCTTTAAGTGTATGCGAGAGGGTTGTCGTACAGAATCCGTTAGTCTGATGTATCCTTCACGCTCTAAAAGTTTAAGTGTGTTATAGCTTTTAAGAGGTGGTAATTTGTACTTGTCGCAAAATTCTTGCAAATGAAACTCAAAACCCTCTCCTTGAGCAGAGCCAATAGCAATTTGTAAATGATTAGCTAAATGTTGGTACACACCCCTAATTTCTTCTAATTCTGGGTAATGCTCTTCAATGTGTTTTTTGAGTTGACTGATATCAAAACTATTGGTGAGTAAAATGGCATAGGCCATTTTTTCGTCTCTTCCAGCTCGCCCTGATTCTTGAAAATATGCTTCTGGAGAAGAAGGTAAATGCATATGTACCACCAATCGTACATTAGGTTTGTCTATACCCATCCCAAAAGCATTGGTAGCCACCATTACTCGTACATGATTTTGTTTCCATTGCTTTTGTTTAGTGTCTCTATCAATTATATCTAATCCGCCATGGTAAAAATGTGCTGATATATTATGCTCTTGTAAAAGTTGGTAAATTCGTTTGGTTTCTTTTCGTGTGTTGCAATAAACTATGCAAGAACCCTTAACTCTTTGAAGTACGCGTAATAATTTTCCATCTTTATCTTCTTGTTCCAAAACTACATAAGAGAGTTTTGGTCTGAGGAAACTTTTATGCCATACATTTGATTTTTTGAATAGGAGTTTATTTTGTATGTCCTTCACCACATCAGGAGTGGCTGTAGCGGTTAGCGCTAATAAAGGAGCGTCTATGAATGATCTGATTTCAGCTATTTTAAGATAGGCCGGTCTAAAATCGTAACCCCATTCTGAAATACAGTGCGCCTCATCAACAGTAATAAGATTAATGCGCATTTTTTTGAGTCGCTCTTGCACCATTTTGTTTTGTAAACGCTCAGGAGAGAGGTAAAGAAATTTGAAACTTCCATATATGCAGTTATCAAGTGCAATATCTACTTCTGATAGTGTCATTACAGAAGTTAAAGTCATAGCTTTTATTCCCTTTGATTGTAAGGAAGATACCTGGTCTTTCATCAAAGCAATGAGGGGAGATACAACCAAGCAAATACCGTCTTGCATCATACTTGGGACTTGGTAGCATATGGATTTACCTCCTGCGGTCGGAAGTAGGGCTAAAGTGTCTCGTCCAGCCATTACTTCATTGATAATTTCTTCCTGTGAAGAACGGAAGGAGTTGAACCCCCAATATTTAGTGAGTATTTGCAGTGGGCTGAGCATACCCACGAATATAAGGATTAGATTTGAGAAAGAATAAACTTCACCCTTTCTTCTACATTAGTAAGTGGTATTTCAATTAATTCATAATCAAATGACTGATAAATATCTCGTAAAGATTTATGAATAGCAATAGCTTCTTCAAAACTTTCAAGTCGTTCGGAATCTTGGTGATATATTTCCTCCCATGCTGGAGCTATAAAAACTTTTGATTCGTAGCGATGTGCTTTTAAGTCTGTTAGCATCTTCTTTGGAATTGGTATGTTTTGCACCTTCATATAGGCTAATCCATCCAACATACTTCTATCGTAAAAATGCAGTTTTGTAGCGGCTAAATACTGTGTTTTTCGCTCTTGAAAGACAGCAGCTTCAAAATCGAAGTTTTTAGCTGAAGTTTGTATGTTTTGTACCTTAATAATTCTTCTAGAAACTTCTTCAAAGCAAGGGTAGCCTATTTGTTGAAAATATTCAATAATGCTACTTTTTCCAGTAGCAGGACCACCTGTAATGATGAAGCGTTGAATCATATAACCACACCCAATAGTGCTATTCCAGCACCGAATACTAACGAGCCAAAAAGAATAATATATATTAATGGATTCATTTTTGAGCTACAATTATTAAGCGATTCGAATGTAAAACATCAAAATCATTGAGTTCGTAATCACCCCACAAATCTACAACATTCAATCCTGCTTTTTGTAGATAATGACTGAAATCGCTCAAACCTAATGCTTGTACCTTTTCTTGGTAGTGGTGGTTCTTCCCGCTATCTGTAAAACGAATGTCTTTTAAGATATATCCTTTTTCTACTTTTCGTTGGATGTGAAAACGAATATTCTCAACGGTTTTCATTTCTTCTTCTACTAGCTTTAAAACAACTTTTTTAGCGTTCATGAAGTCAATGATAAGTTTCCCTCCCTTTTTTAGATTTTTTGCCATTGCATTGATTGCTCTTTGATTATCGTTATCTGTTTCGAAATAACCAAAACTTGTGAATAAATTCAAAGCATAATCAAAATGACTCTCTAGATATGTTTCACGCATATCGTGTTGTTGAAAATGTAAGGATTCACTGGAATGCTTACTTGCTTCTTTTATGCTTTCTGCAGATAAATCAATACCATGTATATTAAAACCATTTTGGTGTAGAAATTTGGAATGTCTTCCTTTCCCACAAGCCACATCTAAAAAGATTGCTTCTTTTGACGGTTTTAGCTGTTGAAGTAAATGTTGAATGAAATGCTTCGCCTCCCACTGATTTCTATCTTTATATAAAAGGTGGTAGTAAGGTGTGTTAAACCATGTAGTGAACCAATTCTTCATAATGCAAAGATAAATCTTCTTGAAGAGATAAAAATGTAATTTTGCAGCTGAATAAAAAGCAAGCATGCAGAATTTTAAAATGATAGCGAAAACCCAATTGGGTTTAGAGGAAGTCTTAGCAGAAGAGCTCATACAATTAGGCGCTCAACAAGTGACAGTACTAAACAGAGCGGTATGTTTTGTGGGCGACCTTGGTTTCATGTATAAAGCGAACTTATGTTTAAGAACAGCCATTCGTATTCTACAGCCCATTCATCAGCTAACAGCTAGAAGAGATGTGCAGTTGTATGAAGAAGCAAAAAAGTTTGAATGGGATCAGTACATTGATGTAAACAATACGATTGCTGTAAATGCTGCTGTAAGTTCAGATTTTTTTAATCACAGCCACTATGTAGCATTGAAAGTAAAAGATGCTATTGTTGATTATTTTAGAGACATAAGTAGAGGTAAGCGTCCTAATGTGGATGTGAAAAATCCAGATGTGCGTATCAATGTGCATATATCTAATGATAAGTGCAACATCTCTTTAGATAGTTCGGGAGATTCCTTGCATAAAAGAGGGTATAGGCATGTTATTAATAATGCACCTATTAGCGAAGTATTGGCGGCAGGATTAATTCTTTTAAGTGATTGGGACAAAGAGAGCGACTTTTTGGATCCCATGTGCGGCTCCGGAACCTTAGCTATAGAAGCTGCAATGATTGCTTGTAATATACCGCCAGCTCTACATAGGAAAGAGTTTGGTTTTATGAATTGGAAAAATTTTGATGAGCAGCTATGGAATACAATTAAGGATTCAGCTCTAAATAAAGTAAAAGATTTTCCTGGAAAAATTATTGCTTGTGATAGAGCGTTTGCATCTATTAGAAAAGCAGAAGCTAATATCAAAGATGCCTTATTAGATGAAATTATAGAGGTACATAGGATGAACTTTATTAAAAAGCCCTACCTATTTGAAAATAAAGGGGTGATATTGTTTAATCCTCCTTACGGTGAGCGTTTAGAGGCGGATGTAAATGCACTATACGGACAGATAGGAGATACCTTTAAAAAGAATTATGCTGGCTGTTCGGCTTGGCTTATCACCTCGGATATGGAAGCAGTAAAGCACATTGGCTTAAAACATACAAAAAGAATAAAACTCTTTAATGGGCAACTCGAATGTCGTTTCTTGAAATACGAAATGTATGAGGGGAGTAAGAAACAGAAGAAGTAATAAAAAAAGCGGCCATGAGCCGCTTTTTATTTAAATCATAAATTAAAATTCAATCAACTCTTGGGCTTTCTTGATTGAAATTTGTTCTCCATTGAAGAATGCAATGATATAAGCATTTTCAAACCCTTCAGCTTTAGCATCTATCAACAATTCTTGTGCTTTTGGTAAACCTGTAAATTCTCCAATAGTGTAGCGAATTAAACCTTCGCCCACAATTGTTTTCTCATGTCCTTCAATATTATCGAATTTTTCAAAAGTTTCTTCAGTATCATTACTTCCTAGTGTTCCAAGTAATATTTTAAAAACTACATCTCCATACATAGTAGGTGTTTCTAATTCAGCTTGCTGATCTAGGTAATTCTCTGCATTAACAAGCTCATCATCTTTTATTGCTATGATTTTCGCATCTTCATAACCAACCAAATATCCTTCATTTCTATGATTTGCGGCTTCCTCATAACTTGAAAATTCACCAGAGAAAACATGGAAAAATCCATCTTTTCCTTTAAACCATATTAAGTCACTAATATCAAAGAAGCTGGAATCAGGTTCTTCAAAAACACCTAACTCTACTCTGAATATAATGTTTTCTACTGGTGGTAAGGCAGCAGCAGCAGCAGCACTTCTGAGATTTTCTTCTCTATTTAGTTCATCTTCTGACACTGCTCTAAGTACGCCTCGATTATCTTCTAAGACAAAAGCGCTTAAATAACCTTTTGACATTAATTCTTTTTGGTGCAGTCTAGCTTCTAAAACATCTTCAAAATCTCCTGCAGTGTAAATAGTTACTTTACCTTCGATAGTACTTTCTAGGTTACCGATGCTTAAAAGCTTGTTTATTGTAGCAGCATCCATCCCCTTCTCAGCCATTGCGATTTGAATTTTGTATATAACTGTACTGCTTAAGTCAATTTGTATTCCAGGTTTAGCATTATCAATATTATACTTTTCTTGCTGTTCAATTTCTTGGAAGATAATTGGCTTAAAAATGTTTATTTCTAAAGTATCACCTTTTTTATTAATCATCTGTTTAGTGATTTTCATATACTCTTCCTTGGGATATGTAGTAGCTAAATAGGAGTCAGCATCAGATCTAGATGCAGCGTTAATATAAGAGAGATACAATTCCTCACCCATTTTATCCGTAACCTGAACACCCACTCTGTTTACAATAGCTCCTTTTGGAGTATTGAGTTCTTGATCTAAATAATCCGCAACACCATCTAAGTCACTATCAACAGGACATCCATTTGCATTGACATCTACATTTTTAGGTGTTTTAGGGCAGAAGTCATCAATGTCAGATACGCCATCATGATCGCTATCAGTTTCATCTAAAATTTTGAAGTTTACATCTGCTAAATAATCATCATGTTCTTCAATTTGGATGTATTCATCACAATCATGGCAAAACAAATCATAAACAAAGGAAGCAGAAGTAACAGAATAAGAATCATTACCTCCATTTACAATATTGTCTATATAGTCTGTGTTAGTTATGTGAATTCTAGTGTCAAAATTCACATTTAATCTATCAGTAAGTTCGAAATTAACCCCAATTCCAATAGGTAATGAGATAGCGTTATTGCTATACCTTTCTCCATATTCTAATAACCATTCATCTGATAGATCTAGCTCATATTCATCTAATGTGTTATCATTAGAGCCTCTAGAATCAAATTTCAAATATTCTAATCCAAAACTTAAGAATGGAGTTAAGCTACTACTCTTAAAAACGTTTTTAAAATTATAATTAAATCTAAGACCAATTGTGTTTAAAATACTCATAATGTTGGTAGGAACCTCTTCATGGTTTATACCATTTATTCTAATAATACCTTCTTCAAGACTCAGGGTTGCATCAAAAAAGTCATTTAAATTGGCTGTTAATCCAAATCGCATACCTGTTCTTCCAACTAATCCATTATCTCTGTTGTCAGAAATATCTCCATTAAAAGTGAATTCACCCAATCCAAACATAACTTTTGGTTGTAGTTTCTTCTGATGTTTATGAGGTGTGTGAGAATTTGTGGAATCTAAATAGCTGTAATTACCGTGTTGAGGATCAGGTATTTGAGCTATAAGAACTGTACTTGTAATAAAGCTTAAAAGCAGCGTAACAGCATATTTTTTCATCGAAAAACAAATTGTGTTTATACGATGGTAAATCTAATAATTTTTCGGGAATGATTAGAAGTTCGGTTTGAGCAAATATTTGTTGTAAAATTCATCAATATGAGCCACTGCATCTTCGGCAGTATCTACGACAGCAAATAAGTCTAAATCTTCAGGGCTAATATTCTTTTCTTTTTCAAGCATTACTTTTTTAATCCAATCAATAAGGCCGCTCCAAAAATCACTTCCAACTAAGACGATAGGAAATCTTCCAATTTTTTGAGTTTGTATAAGTGTTAATGCTTCAAAAAGCTCATCCAGCGTTCCAAAACCTCCTGGCATCACAACAAATCCTTGGGCATATTTGATAAATATAACTTTTCGAACAAAGAAGTAATCGAAGTCAATGAGTTTGTCTGCATCAATATATGGGTTAGCACTTTGTTCAAAAGGGAGTTCTATATTGAGTCCTACCGATTTTCCGTTACCCTTTTGTGCTCCTTTATTTCCAGCCTCCATAATTCCCGGTCCACCACCAGTAATAACACCATATCCTTTTAGCGTGAGCTGATAAGCAATCTCTTCAGCTAAAAGGTAGTATTCTTTATCAGCTTGTGTTCTTGCAGATCCAAAGATTGATACACAAGGACCAATCTTAGCCATTTTTTCGAATCCTTCTACAAATTCGGACATCACTTTAAAGATTTGCCAAGAATCGGCAATCTTTATTTCGTTCCAACTTTTTTTCTTGAATGCTTTTTGAATTTTTTTCTCGTTTTTTTTGTTCATAGGTGGTGGTTGTAAGGGTTATAGTTCGTCTTTTAAAAACGCTGCAGTATAACTTTTTTTACATTTTACGATCGATTCGGGAGTTCCGTTACAAAGTACTTGTCCACCAGTCGCACCACCCTCAGGTCCTATATCTATGATGTAATCTGCAACTTTAACAACATCTAAATTGTGCTCTATTACTAGTACAGTGTTCCCTTTATCTACCAATCTATTAAGGACTTCTAGTAGAACTTTTACATCTTCAAAATGAAGTCCGGTAGTAGGTTCGTCTAGTATATAGAAAGTTTGTCCGGTACTCTTTTTAGAAAGTTCAGAAGCCAGCTTCACTCTTTGCGCCTCACCTCCAGATAGGGTGGTAGATTGTTGACCAAGAGTAATGTATCCTAATCCAACTTCCTGTAATGTTTTAATTTTTCTTGCGATAGCAGGGATGTGTTGAAAGAAGTCAACAGCTTGATTTATGGTCATGTCAAGTACATTAGAAATAGATTTTCCTTTGTAGCGAATTTCTAGTGTTTCTCTATTATACCTCTTACCTTGACAGCTTTCGCAAGGAACATGCACATCAGGTAAAAAGTTCATTTCAATGGTGCGTAAGCCAGCTCCTTGACAAGTTTCACAACGCCCTCCTGAGACATTAAATGAGAACCTTCCTGGTTTATACCCTCTAGCTTTAGCTTCGGGAAGATTGGTAAATAGATTTCTAATGTCTGAAAAAACTCCTGTATATGTAGCAGGGTTTGAGCGTGGTGTTCTTCCAATAGGAGATTGATCTACCTCAATTACTTTATCAATGTGTTCTAAGCCATGAATAGAAGAGTAGGTTAAAGGTTTTTTAACCCCTCTGAAAAAATATTTGTTAAGAATAGGGTAGAGTGTTTCGTTGATAAGTGTGCTTTTTCCGCTACCTGAAACTCCCGTTATACAGATTAGTTTTTCTAGAGGAAAATCAACATCGATGTTTTTAAGATTATTCCCGCAGGCGCCTTTTAGTTGTATATTCTTGCCACTTCCTTTTCTGCGCTTTTTAGGAACTTCTATTTTTTTGATGTTATTGATGTAGTCGGTAGTAAGTGAAGGTGACTGAATGAATTCTTTTGCTGTTCCTTTTGCTATTACATGTCCTCCGTGTAGCCCTGCACCAGGACCCAGATCTAATACATAATCAGCCTCTAGAATCATATCCTTGTCGTGCTCCACTACAATGACAGAATTGCCGACATCTCGTAATTCTTTTAAAGAATAAATAAGTTTTTGATTGTCTCTTTGATGTAAGCCAATACTTGGCTCATCTAAAATGTATAACACATCGGTAAGTTGAGAACCAATTTGAGTAGCTAAACGAATGCGCTGGCTTTCGCCTCCAGATAGTGTTTTAGCAGAACGATTTAGGTTTAAATAATTGAGTCCAACATCAAGTAGGAATTGCACACGCTTATTCAATTCTTTTATAATCTCTTTGGCTATAATTTGTTGTTTATTAGATAGCTTACTCTCTAATTGTTGAATCCATTCTTTTAAGCTCACAATATCCATTTGGGCCACCTCAGAGATGTTTTTGCCATCTATCTTGAAATGCTGTGCCTCTTTGTTTAATCGACTTCCGTTACATTTTCTGCAATCAACTTTGTTCATGTAATCGGCAGCCCATCTTTTTAGTTTTGGAGAGCTTGAGTTTTTATGTTGTTCTTCTAAGAACATTACAATTCCCTCGAAGTTGATGTTGTAAATCTTATTAAGACCAAGATTTTTCATCTCCATTTGAAAACTATCTTTGATTCCGTAAAGAATAGCATCTACTCCTTTTTTGGAGATATTTTTAATAGGAGTGGTAAGGTCAAAATTGAATTTTTTACCAATGATTTCTAGTTGCTCTAGTATCCATTCGCTTTTACGCTCAGCAATAGGAGCAATCGCTCCTTTATTTATGCTTAAGTTTTTGTTGGGTAAAATCTTCTCGACATCTATTTCGGAAATCCTTCCTAAACCATTACAATGTGAGCAAGCTCCTTTTGGAGAGTTGAAAGAAAAACTATTGGGCTCTGGAGAAGCATAAGCAATTCCCGTAGTAGGACACATAAGTTGTCGGCTGAAAAAACGCAAGTTATCCGTTTGATACTCTATGGTCATCATTAAGCCCTTTCCATGCTTTAAAGTGGTTTGTATAGATTGTTTGATGCGACTTTCGTTACCTTCCTTTACTAGAATGCGGTCCACTACGATTTCTATATCGTGGGTTTTGAACCTATCTAGTTTTATGCCTGGTTCTATCTCTAGAATTTTTCCATCTACACGAGCGCGTAAAAACCCCTGTTTGCTAATCTGCTCAAAAAGTTCTCGGTAATGCCCTTTACGAGAGCGAATGACAGGCGCTAACAGAAGTAGCTTTTTACCACTCATTTCATTCAGTATGATTTGCACAATTTCTTCATCAGAATAGGAAATCATTTGTTCTCCTGTATTAGAAGAATAAGCGTTAGATGCTCTGGCGAATAGCAGGCGTAAGAAGTCGTAAATTTCGGTAATAGTGCCTACGGTTGATCTTGGATTTTTACTTGTGGTTTTTTGCTCGATAGAAATAACAGGACTTAAGCCTGTTATCTTATCTACTTTGGGGCGTTCTAAACGGCCAAGAAATTGGCGTGCATAAGCCGAAAAGGTTTCGATGTATCTTCTTTGTCCTTCGGCATAAATAGTGTCGAAAGCCAAGGAAGATTTTCCGCTACCACTTAAGCCGGTAATTACCACCAGTTCGTTGCGTGGGATAGATACATTGATGTCTTTAAGATTGTGCTCTTTGGCACCATAAACCTCTATATAATCCTTTTTATTCACTTGCTTTGTTCGATGCTTTCAATAGGGTTTTTAGGTTGAAATGTGTAATATCCTTTTTGCGGAATATTTATTTTATAAACCTTTTTTTCGCTGTTTGTTAGGTAGTTTTTCCTCAACCAAGGGTTGTATCGTTTTAGTATCTTGTAATTGATATCGTATTGGTTTGCAAAATCAGCCCAATGGCTTACAGGAGTATCTACGTTTACAGTATAAGTAGGAACATGTTGATATAAGTCTTTCTCTCTTAAATGAAATCCATAATGTTTTGGATTTTCTATAATATCCTTTACGGCTAAGATGCGGAATACATAACGCGATGTTTCGTTATTCAGTAGTAAATCGTAATAGGTATTTTCTTTTTGTCTGTTGATTTGTTTTTGCAAGCCTGTGCGCCCCATGTTGTAAGCAGCAGCAGCAAGGGTCCATGAGCCGAATTTTTCTTTCGCTTGCGATAAAAATTCACAAGCAAGGATGGTTGATTTCTCTAGGTGATAGCGCTCGTCTATTTCGGAGTTTACTTCCATGCCAAATTCTTTTGCAGTTACTTTCATAATTTGCCAAAAACCTGTAGCCCCAGCAGGTGAGATGACATTTTCCAAACCGCTTTCTATTAGTGCTAGGTACTTAAAATCTTCAGGAACTTGGTATTCTGCTAAAATAGCTTCGATGATAGGGAAATACTTGTGTGCGCGTTTTTGTAACAAAAGAGTGTTGGATTGCCAATAAGTGTTTTTTAAGAGTTCCTTATCAAAACGCTCCCAGATATCAGGGTTTTCAAGCGGAACATGCTCTCCACAAAAATCCATTTGAGCAGTAGGCTTAGGAAGTGCAAAAATGGAATACTTGTTGTTAAAGTGGTTCATGAAAGACTGATCATCACCATGTTCGTTAGAAGAAAAACTGAAAAACTTAGCAATACCAATTAGTGAAATGATGAGTGTAAAGGAGTAAAAAGTTTTTTTCATGATTTGAACTGACTTTGAAAGTTTTCAAATAGTTCTGCCTCTTGGTCTTTTTCGGATACCAAAGGATTATCTACACCCCAATCTATGTTAAGTATAGGGTCGTTCCACATCAGCGCTTCTTCTGATTTCTTACTGTATCCGGCAGTGCACTTGTAGGTAAAAACGGTATTGTCTTCTAAGGTAATAAATCCATGTGCAAAGCCAGGAGGTATCCAAAACATGGTTTTGTTTTCTCCGCTAAGGAATACTTTTTCGTATTGCCCATAGGTAGGCGAATTGGCTCGGATATCCACAGCTACATCGAGCACACTTCCTTTTATAACACGCACCAATTTTCCTTGTGCAAAAGGAGGGTTCTGAAAGTGTAGTCCGCGTAATACTCCTTTCTGCGAGAGTGATTGGTTGTCTTGCACAAAGTTTAGGTCTAATCCTAGTTTTAAGAATTTTTCCTTATTGTACGATTCGAAAAAATAGCCTCTATCATCTAAAAATATGCGTGGTTGGATGATTAGTAAGTCTTGTATAGATGTTTCTTGAATAGTCATTGAAAAAAAGCAAAGAGGCGAAGATACAAAACACATATTATTTTCGTTACTCTTTGTGTATAATTCGGTTATATTTGCGGACTCAAATTATTTAATGATGAAAAAGATAATATTAAGCCTGTTTGTAATGACAGGTGTTTTAACATTAAGTGCACAAAATTTAAAAACAGAAATGGAAAAAGTAAGTTACAGTTTAGGTGTTAGCGTTGCAAACAGCGTAAAAGCACAAGGATTGGAAAGTGTAGATGCTCAAGCTATTGGACAAGCATTTACAGATGTATTTGAAGGTAAAGAGTTGGCTATCTCTGAAGATGAAGCTAATGTTATCTTGCAAGAGTATTTCCAAAAGTTAGCGAACAAGGCTTTAGAGGCTAACTCTGAGGCAGGAAAGGTGTTTTTAGCAGAGAATGCAAAGCGTGAGGAAGTTACAACTACGGCTAGCGGATTACAGTACGAAGTATTGTTAGAAGGAGAGGGAGAATCTCCAAAAGCAACAGATGAAGTAACAGTACATTATCACGGTACATTAATTGATGGTTCGGTGTTTGATAGCTCTGTAGAGCGTGGTCAGCCAACTACCTTCCCTGTAAACGGAGTGATTCCAGGATGGGTAGAAGCTTTACAGTTGATGAAGCCAGGTGCTAAGTACAAATTATTTATCCCATCGGATCTTGCATATGGTGAGCGCGGTGCTGGACAAAAGATTGGACCAAATTCAACTCTTGTTTTTGAAGTTGAGTTAATTTCAATTAATTAAACTGAATTAGATAGATATAGATAAGCTCTTCTGATAATCGGGGCTTTTTGTTTATTTGTAATTATAGTAAACAAAAACTTTATTCGATTCAAACTGTTCTTTTTGCTGTTTGTGTGTTCAATTTATTCAGCAAAAATCCTCTGTTTTTGAATTTCTGTTTTTGCCAAATAGCAGTGATAGTATTGAGGTTCATTTTACAAAAGGAGTATTGTATTCCTCAGATGCAGTTTTATTCATTGTTAAAAGTTTACCTTATCCGTACAAATTTTTAACAGTGTTACGAATAATTTCAAAAAGAGCTAGAGATATGCTTCACAGATGGATTGCTAAAAAAGATATTGTTTATACGAAAATATAGCTGTAACTATGGGAGGTTACTTACTTGAGCTGCCATCCAAGGTTAAATTTCCTTTCGCAAGCGTACGGTTATAAAATAGAGTCTTATTTTTTATTAGGGTTCAGCTTTTTATTTACTTTCCGTATGAAAGACGATCATTCCTCTTAGGTCTTCATCCATACCCATAGGCCCAGCAATGGCTAGTTTCCCTTTTTCTATAAAGTGTTGATTTGTGTTAAATGTCCTATTTAAATTCTTCTAATTTTTCTTCTATTATACTTGATGTGCATCCCCCTTTTTTTAAAAAGCTTTTGATTTCTCGGTAACATACTAGCTTGGCAAAATTTTTCATACTCCATTGTATTAATGTTTTGCAGCAACTTAAAATAATTTTATCTTTAGAGCATATTTTAAAAATAAATATTATGATGAAAGTATTAAGGCAAGTTGGTTTATTTTCTTTATCGGCACTGCTAATAGTAGGATGTAAAAGCAAAGAGGAAGTAGGTGTTACGCCTAAAGAACAAGGAGAAGTTTTGTTAGAGCAATATTGTTCTGGAGAAGATTATTTTTCTGATAAAAAAACTTTTAGAGCTAGCGCTATCGGTGAAAGCTTAGATCAAATGACTTCAAAGAAAAAAGCTCGTTCTAATGCACAGTCTGAATTAGCTAAAACAATAAACTCAACTATGCAAGTTGTGGGTGATAATTATGTGAGTTCAACAGAGTTTAATAATAAAGAAGAGGTTACCGAAACCTTTAATGAAATGGCTAGAACAATTGTGAACGAACAATTGAGAGGAGCTGTCAAAATTTGTGAAAAATTCACAAAAACTTCTGAAGGAAAGTTTAAGTGTTACATGGCTATTGAGCTTTCTGCTGATAAATTAGTTGCAAAATATCATGAGCGTTTATCAAAAGATGAAAAGATAAAGGCAGAATATAACTACGAACGATTTAAAGAAACTTTCGAAGAAGCTATGGAGCAGATGTCAAACTAATTAGATTCACTTTTTATAATTATTTGGTGAAGGAGTTAACAAATTCAGGAATAATGTTACTGTTAAGTTCCTCTTGAGCATTTTCATAAGCCTTAATATTGGCTTGTTCAAAACTTAATTGTATTCCTTTTAATTTATTTAATTGTTCGCTATAAATAATCATGTTGTTTCTGTCTTTCACCTGTACACTCATGTTTAAAAAAGCGGTAAACATTTTTTGATTAGATTGAGCTTTTCCCTTATTTGTATTGGATGCTATACTCATAATTAACTCTGCTTCATTTTTTTTAGAAGTAGGTTTGAATCCCAATTTATTCAAAGTAGTTTCTGCTGCTATTTTTAGCTTTTGTTGACTGCTTACTAGATTAAATATTTTCTCTTCCGTTTGTACAAAGACAGAAGGTTTATAAACGTAAATAGGCATCGTGATTTGATGTGATTTAACACCCCTCGCTAATTTTTTAATAAACTTATCTTGAGTAGCTTCATCCAACCATAATTCGGTATCTATACCAACTTGCATTTTTTGGATTGCTTCAGTGTTTGTAATCTTTGGAATGATAGCCGTAATTATTCCTTTTTCATTTGTCAAATTACTAAATGCTTTTACATCAAGAATTTCAGAAGCAAAAACAAGCGGAATATTTTCAATTCTTTCTTTATTAAATTCTACAGAAAATTTTAGTTCTCCAACTTTGTTTCCAATCATGACTTTCACTTTTTTATTAAGTGAATGTATCCTAAAATCAGCCATAAAATTTCGGAATTGAGCAATAATCTCACTTCCTAAAAAAACATTTCTCCCATCTATTTTACAGCTTAAAGGTTCGCTGAGATAGGGTTTTAATACCTCTAATGATTTTACAAAATGAATGTACCTTTCCTTTGGTGAATATCGACGAAAAGTATATTGTAACAATGATTTAGCTTGCTCCATTGCTTCTTCCATTCTTGCTTGTCTAATTTCCGCATAAGTTTTTTTGTTTAAGCTGTAATACACCCAGTATTCATCTCCTTTCTGATGAGTTCCTTTAAGTTCATATTCCTCTAAGTGTTCTTCTGCTTTTATTCTGATGTCTGACTTAAATTCTTCTTCAAAAGAATATTCCCTTTCTAATTGTACAAAAACAGATTGTGTAGCAATATTTACTTTTATTTGTGAAGCAAGATTTTGTAGTGCATTTTGTTGTGCTATTTGAATATAATCTAGTGGATTCTTAGCTTTATTAACAATTCCAATTCCTATATAATGGGTTTCAGAAACAGGGTGTTTTTTTACCCAATCTGGAGTGGCGTCTTCGAATTCTATTACTTCTTGAGAGCTACTACAGGCTATGCATAAAACTATAAAAAATAGGTAGTAAATCTTTTGCATTAGTTTTCAGGATTATATGTGTGTATTTTTTGTGCAACTTGTTGTGCCGATTTTTGATAAAGTTCGTCAGCAAGTTGTTCAATGGATTTTAATTCTCTTTTATTTTTAAATAATTGTTTCAATGCGTTTTTCTTTAGAACAGACTTGTACACTTCATCTGACGGGTGAGATTTGTTTTTCCATTTCCAAGTACCAGGGGTAATGTTTCTGTAATTATAGTTTGCACTTGCATAATGAATTTCATCACTATTATCAAATCGAATGATATCACTAAGTAAAATCTCTCCACTTTCTGTGGATATGAGTTGGTATTGAAAAGCAATGCTAACATTATTACTAGCATAAAATTCTTGATAATTAATTTTATCATATTCTATTTCGTAATAATGTTTTTCTGTTTCTTTATTATATTTTTTAACTCTTCTTTCAAACCAAGCCTTTATTTCTTCTTTCCTTAGTGGTTTTTTTTCTTTTGTGTAACTGACAAGTTTTCCGGTAAGTATGGCTTTTACTCCTATTAATTCTCCTGCATTTGCAGCTGTGTTTTCTGTGGTTTGACCACTTAAACCCATAAGTTGTTCGTTAATAATAGTTTCTGTATGAGTTCGGTCAACTAATTTTAAGAATGGATTGTTTAACTTTATAATATTATCTGAAAAATACGCTGAAATACTAGCCTCACCACCTTTTTTATTTGTTGCATTTTCAAACTTTAATAATCCAACTGTAAACAATCCGGCTTCTAGGGCCATGGCTTGCAGTTCTTCCGTATCTTTGTATGATTTAGGGATTTTATTAAATTGATAGTAAGACGCTCTAAATTTTTCATTTTCTAAGAAAAAAAGAGCTTGCCTATATTTTGGCTCATATGTTGCAACATCCTGTAAATCCTGAACATCTTTATAATTAGGCAGTAATAAAGAAACTTCTTTAAAGAGTTGCTCAGCTTCATTGAAGCTTTCTTTTTCTAATATAGCTAATGCTTTGTTGTAGATGGTTTCTACGTAATGATTTAGCAAAACCTCATAATCTTTTGTATAATGTTGAGGAATGTCAACTTTTACATTAAAACCGTTTACTTTTTCTTGATATATTTTTGCTGATCGGTAATGATAAACTGCGTCTTTTGTTTCTTGAAAGTTTTTAGATTTAAAAAAATCATCTAGATAATTATTCACCACTCTTTGAGCAGACGATTTAAGAGCTATTTGAGCTTCAATGTATTCA
>PAYR01000016.1 GCA_002715345.1 Flavobacteriales bacterium
CATCTATGATATCCTCATACTCTTGATTTATATCAGACTCTTTATAGTATAATAATGTTGTTGACTCATTACCATCACCATCTACAAATGTTTCAGTAACAGCTCCGAACTGATAATCATTGAATACTGTTCTATCGTCAGCTGCTTGATCACCAAAATCATATTCGAATGTACCTGAACGAATCCAGTTAGTTGCCCAATCTGAATCTACTCCATCTTCATCTTTCACACCAGATAACCATCTAGCATAGTCATCATCAAAAGAAATAGAACCTTCAATAAATCCTGCTTCACCCGTTTGACCAGAAACTCCTGAACCAACAATAGTGCTATAAGCAGATCCATTAACAGGGTTTTCATATTCTGGCGAAGTAACTTGGTTCACTGCTAAAGAAAAACCGACTGGATTCCCATCATTGTCATAAATAATTTGTTCGTATGGCTCTCCTATAGATTTATCAGAAGTAGCCAAAATATCCATAGACTCTAAATCAATTAAAACCCAGTTAGATTCTGTATCAACTCCATCAAATTTCACTTGGTATGAACCATCTTTTACAGATGTTGGGTCTATAATTTTCACATCAATTGGACCATTACCTGCCTGATAAGTTGGGTGGTCTACATAGTTATCAGAAACAATAGCATCCATCGTTTCTTCTGTAAACATCAATGCGTTAGACCCGTTACCCGTTCCTTCAATTCTAGTAATTTCAACACCATCTCCATACATAGAATTCAAGAATGTTCCTCCATCATTTGTTAATGTATTATGAGGAATCGCTTCATAAGTGATAATATTTCTTCTTCCTTGTAGGTATGGCTGATTTTGACCATCATCAGGATTATAAGGATCAGCATTAATCTCACTAGCATTAAATGCATAAGCAATCGCTGTAAAATAATAACGCTTATAGTTTACTAAACTAGGGTCTCCTGTTGCAAACTGATCTTCTGTAACAGAGAATGAATGCGCTATACCAGCATCTAATCCATTAACCTCTTCAATAGGCATCCAAGCATCAAGCTCCAAATCAAAATAGTGATTAACAATTTGATCTACTCCATCTTCAATGTCACATTGGAAAATTAATCTTGCTCTATCAGGGTTATCTAACTCACTTGCAGATACTGTACCATCCACACATTGATAAATTTTATACCCTTGGAAAACATAATTCGTATCTGTTGAATTAGAAATGTACGGATCCTTCTCAACATAATTCTCTTGATAGTTATTAGAAATCTTATCNTTAGTTAAGTAAAGNANNAANTCTTTATCCATTTCTACAATATTTAAATCTGGNGCATCAGGACCATCNACAACTTTAAAGTTNTTGTTAAANAGTGCTTGTGCCTCATCATCAAATACTCTNGCNAGATTTACTGATGCCATAGGTCCNCCNGANGTAGCTCTAGCCCANATAACACCTACAGTAATTTCATTTACATCACCNGGCTGCAAAGTAAANGGTCCTGCAGACTGTAAAAATCTTCTATCGAAAGGNACATTACCTGCGGTTTCTTCATCCCANGCAGGCATTGGCATNGGTGTTGAACAGCTTGCNGATTCTAAAGGCTGAACTCCCCAACCGATAGGGTCAGAGTCACCTGGAAACATAAATCTACATTCAACAGTTCCTTCATCTCCATTTCCTCCGTAAGTAAATGGAACATTGTTTTTCCAAATCGATTTCANGTAATTATAAAAATCTTGCCCTTCTTCAGGGTTACCATAAACCGTAAAATCATTNTTATAGTAAGTAAAGTTAGACATGATNATTTGCTCGCCATCTTCATCAACTATACAGTCTCTATCGTTATCAATGCCATCATCTGGATCGGCTAATGGACCTTGGAAGAAGTCAACTGCAATAGCAGGTGGATTCAGTCCATAACCTCTAACTCCTTCATCTTCTGCATCACCATTATAACAGTACCCTAATCCTCTACCTACATCACAACCCACGAAATCATCCAAATAAAAACCTAAATCTGGATCTACCCATTGTCCAAAATAGGTTTNATTTAGATTTGTAGTAGCTCTGTTGATAATCTTATAATTGTAAAATGTCATATCATTGATTTCGTCATCAGTAGCAAAACCAAAAGCTTGAGCATGAATTTCTAAACCAATAGGCTCAGCATCTGACTCAGTATGAACATTTCCTTTATCGTTAAACACCCAAAACAATGTCTGATCACCAAATAATCTAGCGNNATCATTAGTNCCTGTTACATTATAATCAGGGTAATCTCCATCATCTGGATTATAGACACCATCTCCATTTACATCAGTAAAAGGAGCAATATCACGATCTCCAGCTATTGGATTATNAACATTTCCTTTTGCTGGCCATTCAAGAATTGAAGCAGGTGTTTCGTANGTTGGNAAATCAGACGGATTGTCTAAATATGCTAANAATGCNTCTACTTCTTCTCTTGNNATTTTAAANTGCTTNTCCCATTCTGCACATTCAGTTTCNNTAATNGAAGCTGTTGCAGGATCAAGTGGACCAGTCCAAAAATCACTACCATCTTGACGATAAGTCATAGCAGCGACTTTTANCTGCCCTCCATCTGACTCACCGGCAATCCATAATGCACCAGCAAACATCGANTGNTTTCCACTACCTTTNGGAATTTCATATTTAGCATCNTTAAGGTCCCACCACATATCTCCTCCAGCCATAATGGTAGTACGGATATTNTTAATATCTAAATCCGTTTGGGCAGTAGCTGGCTGACATCCAGCNGCTACACGAGCATTACTATTGCCTGCATTTGGATTTTCTACATTTTCTTTTGCTTGTACTGTTGAAAAACAAAATACTGCAAATGCTATTAGGANTCCAGACCAATTCTTTTTCATGAATTTATTATTTATATANGTCATTATACTATATCTTAAAAGCTTAAACTAACACCTAAACGCATAATTCTTGGCATACTATAGTTGTTAGGATTATTNACNGCTATNGTATACANNTCTCTAAATGATTGAGGNTCGAACTTAGTTTCAATATCATTTTGAGCAGTTGCATCTGTTAAATAACCATCATCATTTGGGTTACCTGTAGCTCTATAAACCGCNATTACATTTTGTGTGTTTAGTAAGTTTTGAATTTGTAGATACACATTAAGACTAGCTCTTTTCTTTGAACCATCTTTCTTNTCCCANTCCAANTCAAAACGCTTACTTATTTGNGANTTAATTCTAGTAGACCATGGTAATCTTGAACCAAACATCTCNCCATCNAGAACAGAACGATCATTAATACCAGAAGCNGCTTCTTGNGTGATATTACTCTGTCTACTATATGGTGTACCTGAACCAGTTGTTACAATAAAGTTTGCACCTGCATTTGAGAAAATCTGTTTTCCAAACAATACAGGACCATTATAATCTTTTCCACTTGCAAANCTATAATCAACAGTNGCTGTTAAGGNATGACGCTGATCATANGACATTGGAGTCATAGTTCTTAANTTTGGCATTCCTGTATTTACNAANCTAAANCCTGANGTTGCACTAGAACCTGTTCCNTCAGCAAATTGTAANGTNTAGTTAGCTGTNAAGCTTACATTNCCTGTTCTTCTTAAATCATANGATGCTTGGAAACCCTTAACCGTACCAAAGTCNACATTNCCCATAGTCATATAAGTTGCTGGNTATGCATATGCNACATTAACTACCTGAATCATATCTCTCAACTCTCTATAGAATGCTGAAAGAGTAAGNGATGAACGNAAATTAAGTGTTTGAGCAAAACCTAACTCATAATCAATNGTTTTTTCTGATTTTAAATCCGGNTTNTTTAATAACCCNCCTACATTATTCTCTATAAAGAAGTAATCTGTTGGATCTAATCTATTTCTTTGTGGAGGNCTTTGTGTTAAAACATCATAATGNGCAAAGAACTGCGCCTCATCAGAAATNGGGAATGANAATGATATACGAGGCATCATTACTACTTCTGGNTCATANTCTTTAAATGCAGTATATCTATCTTCTCTTGTTTCTGCTGGATTTNGNAAATANGGTGCAANTTTACCATCTGAATTTTCTGCTATAATATCTGGNTCATTAACTTCAATACCATTNCCATCATACCANACATCACCATTTCTNTANCCTGTAATTNTTGATGGATCTTCCATATCGTCTACATANACCACAAAGTCATNACCAATATTTGAAGGAATAGTAGATGTTATAGAACCCATACCATTTTCATTAAGATCTCCTNCTGTNTAAGCGTTATGNAATAAGTAAGGATCTTTTAANACTTGCTGATTCGCATCAAATCTATCAACACGCAANCCNATATTNAAAATNAAATCATCAATAGCGAATTTATCTTGAATNTAACCNGCTATATATATTGGTTGATAAGANGGAATAAGNCTCTGCATCTGNTNNTNNTNNGTNTAANNCATNGNTTCTTCNCCAACNATNTCCGGTCTAAAGAAATCTCTAAACGACCCACCATCTACTCTATTTCCAGCATGATCGTAACCATAATAATANACATAANAGTTNCCTTCATTTAGTAATTCATCAGCACTAAANAANTCTATACTAAANACTTCTGGATCAAAAGAATCTATATCTATCCATTCTGTTCCTNNNCTAGANGTAATAACATCTCCCATNNCNTTAACAGTGGTCATTCCAGATTCAAGNAGAGATAATCTNAAATTTTCATCAAAGNAAGAATGATCGTTTTCNACATACATANTATTATAGAAGATAGTATCTTGGAAAGTATAGTTAGATGCAATTCCCCANGGNTCNNNNTCAGAAACTAATCGCTCACCTGTTAACTGATCAACATATACATANTGNGCAATNGAATCNAACTGNGCAATATGTCTATTAGTNAGCTGNCTCATNCTATCCCATAATGATGTAGCTGCAATTCCCCAGTACCTNTCGTCTCTTGACTCATACTCAAAACCAAAAGAAATCTCGTGATCTCCAATATCAGCAGCCCCTTTTGCTTTTAGAGCAAACTGNNTTGCTTCGCTATGACTNGTNGTACCATCAATNGNTCCATTATTGGTCCATAAAGAATAAATACTNGATGGCATNTCTCCATTACGNAGNCCTAGACCTAATAAATCATATTGATTTCTGATCTGNCCAATATTANCTCTATANAAATCATAATAACTTGTNGTATANTTTTCTAATTCTGGNTTATGACCTGTTCCTGGCTCAAATGCAAAAAGAGTGTCATAGTTAGCCACATGAAGAGNAATTGATTGCTGAGGNTCNCCATTTACTAGAGAATCAATATAAAATCTATCTCTATGAGTTGTAAANTTACCTATATGNCCGTAATCAAAAACATTAGAACCATGTCTTGGATTNCCGAAAGTAGAGTTAATTTTTGAGTAGTCTGCTTGNATNGTGTANTATGCATTTTTNACTGTGGAAGCTGATTCTTCATCTTCTTCCTGCGAACCAAACTTTTGAGTCATTCTACCAAACACACGCATGTTTTTGGTATTTGACTGAGACATATTNNTAAAGTTAAATAATGAAAANCCTAAATTGTGANNATCGTCTAAATCATAATCATACGAACCTCCAATGGTCATGTTTAGGTTCATTGTTGGTTTAAAATCTAATTTTCCAGCAACTCTGAATCCTTTATTACCATTTCCAATTTTATTCGGAATCCATTCTAAANTATCGNTTCTAACATAATTTGCATTATTNATAAGACCTATNTCTCCAGAAGAACTAATTGTTGAAACTCTAAATGGATCTGCTTGCAANTTCGCNANCACNTCATCCTTTACTTTCCACATTCCAATCGCAGAAGGATCAGTATCNCCNATTAATCTTGCNTCNCCTGCAAGGAAATAACCNANTANAGACCTTCCTTTNGAACCATCTTCATTAATCTTTTTANAGATNGGTCCCGACATATTCATNGCTGCAAGNTTATAGTTATATTTATCAAANAATGAAGAAGTCACNTATTCNGCTCCNGCAGTAAATTGTGATGANGGNCCCTTTGTAGTAACNCTGATAATNCCNCCTGTTGCATCCCCNAACTCAGCNGGAACNCCACCTGTNATTACCATNATCTGCTCGATNCCACTCTGTGGCANTCCTAANCCACCNCTTACNTTCATACCATCNACATAGTAATCAGTAGCATCAGAACGAGANCCTTTTACATTGATAGAAGAGTTTTCNTCTGATTTATAAACACCNGCAGTTGTAGCCGCAACAGAAGAAACACTTCTNGTCGGCATGTTTTTTATCTCTTCTGAAGTGGTATATTTTGTTGTAGGATTATCCTTATCAAGTAATGGTTTTTTATAGGAGATTACTTTTACCTCTTCAATATCAACNCCNGANCTTAATTCAATATTGTAAAATGTAATTTTATTACCTGGAATAACAACACCNGTAACAGCTATTGGCTGATAACCTACGAATGACGCACGAACTGTATATGTTCCTGGATCAATAGGCTTNATTGTATACTCACCATCAAAATCGGTNGTAGCACCAGCAACCTGTCCNCCATTNCGCTCCAATACAANATTTGCAAAAGGAACTGNCTCTCCTGTAGCAGCATCCGTTANTTTTCCNTTNAGAGTACCTGACTGCGNATNAGCGCCNAAACTCACAAAGAAAAATCCAACAATTAATAAACAAAATCTTTTTGTCATGATTCTATAATTCTATATTCTTATTGTATATAAAAGGTGCGTAAATATAAAAATAAATCTCTTATAAAAAACATGTTTTTAAGCAGGTATTTATACGCATTACAACATTGAAAAAAAGTACTTTTGCAGCAAACTTACAACAACAAATGCGATTCATTTTTTTTACACTTTTATCATTTAGCTTCTTTTCATGCACAGATGATAACGACCTCATTCCAAATGTATATGTGAACTTTAACATCCAATTAAGCAGTGCTGAATTTAGCAATCTACAAGCTGTTGGCAACTCCGAATATGTTACAGGAGGAGTTAAAGGAATTATACTCTACAGATATGATTTTGATACTTTTTTAGCATTTGATAGAGCTTGTTCATTCAGGCCAAGCATCGATTGTGAAAGAGTGAAAATAGACAATAAGACAGGAACTACTCTTTTAACGGACTCATGTTGTGGATCGAAGTTTTTAATAACAGATGGCTATCCAATAGAAGGATCGGCACTGCTTCCATTAAAAAGATATAATACTTCTTTTGATGGGGAAAATATTTCGGTATTTAACTAGTGCTTATCTCTTATGTAACTTTATAGATTTAATAAGAGATGAATTTTCAAATATAGACAGATAATATATACCGCTTGAAAGCTTTTCTAAGCTTAGTGTATTAGAACGAAAATTAATTTCATCATAAACTAATTTTCCAGATAAATCGCGGATATTAATAGTTATTTCTTGTGTTAAGTCTAAGCCATCAATAACTACAAAATCATTAAATGGATTTGGATAAGCAATTAATTTATCATTTAAATTATCAATAGATGAATGATTATTAATCTGAACTATCTCTGAGCTATATTCACATCCATACATATCAACTACTACAGCGTTATAATTTCCTTGTTTTACTGAAGTTATAGAAAAGTTTGTGGCATCAAAAATTAAGCCATTATCTTGATACCAGGAAACATTGTAATACATATTAGAATCTAAAACTGACAACATCTCGTCTTCATATGCTATTACCGGTTGAATGTTTGGAGCACAAACTAAAATTTGATCAGAAAAAGAATAACATCCGTTTTCATTTACAAGCTGTAATTGATAATATCCGGAATATTGTGGCTCAATAGACAAATCAAGTTGAAATTGATTAATCTGAGCATTATTAAAATACCAATTATAAGATGAATTCTCACTGTAATCATCTAATAGAATTAATTCAGACCCATCAAAATCGATATTTGGGTTATCTGGTGTTTCATAAACAAAAATTGTATCTGAAAAAGTAATAGGATTAGGATGTATAACCATTATAGAGTATTGAATAGTTAAAGAACCATTATTTATAGTATACGTGCTAGATTGATTTTGATCATGACCACCGAATGAGACTTGACCTAAATAATCATCATCACTGACAACTCCATCTTGTTCCCACGCTTCAATTAAATAATTTTGGTTTTCTAAGTATATCTGTCCAACATTCCAACTTGCAGGAAAATTAGTTTCTTCTTGAACAGTTGATGAATAAACAATGTTGCCCTGACCATCATATAAATAAAAATATGGATCAGGATCTGTTACACCTAGGTTTTCTTCATCCCCCCAGCTATTACCCCAATTTGCAGCAGCAGCAATTGTAATATCAGTTAAAATATAAGTAGCTTCTGTATTCTCAAATGCTTCATAAGATACAATATATTCTCCAGCTTGTTGATAAATTTGAGATGGCGGATTTTCAAAATTACTCATTGTTCCATTTCCGAAGTCCCAATAATAACTCACAAGTCCTGGGTTGTTATTGATGAAATCAACTGTTAAATCTGTACATCCAAATGGAGGTGTCATACTGAAACCCTCGTTTGATGAAAAAATATTTTCAATTTCTAATGGCAAATCAAAAACAATTGTTTCAGTACCAGCTATACTTGAAAAATCATGAGTAGCAACAAGAGTAACTTCAACATCAAACAAACCAGCTTGTAATGGAGTTCCAAATACATTTACACATCCATACTCAGAAACTGAAGGGTCATAATGACAATCGCTATTATTACACTCCCATTCTAAGCCTGGTGGCAATGAGATAGAAACGATATGAAAATCTGTGAATGTAACTGTAAAGCCCTGATCTGTTGTATCTATGGGTAAAATAAAAGTCATATCTTCTTGATATAATTGACCTACAATTCCATTTGGTAATTGCTCTGGACTAAGTGCAAAATTTGCAGTATCAGGTGTAGAAACACTGTAATCAATTTGACATTGTGCTCTTAATTCAAAGATAAATAGTGAAAATATTAGTATAAAAAATAAACTTTTTCTCATAGTAAAATATTTAATTTTCATTAACAAGTTTAGAGTATTTTTTTGAAAATCAAAAATTAATAACGGTAATACTCTGGCTTGTATGGACCCTCCACTTTTACACCAATATACTCTGCTTGATCTGCACGAAGCACATCTAACTCAACACCAATTTTTGCAAGATGTAAACGTGCTACCTTCTCATCTAGATGCTTTGGAAGCATATAAACTTTGTTTTCGTAATGGTCGGTATTATTCCATAATTCCAATTGCGCCAANACTTGATTTGTAAAAGAGTTTGACATCACAAAAGAAGGATGACCTGTAGCNCAACCTANNTTTACNAAACGACCTTCTGCCAATAAGATNATGTCTTTACCATNAATAGTATACATNTCNACCTGTGGCTTAATAGTGTCTTTGGTATGCCCCCAATTNTCATTCAACCAAGNTACATCAATCTCATTATCNAANTGACCAATNTTACAAACNATGGTCTTGTCTTTCATTATTTCAAAATGGCGCCCCTGAATAATATCTTTGTTTCCTGTNGTAGTNACAANGATATCCCCTTCTTTACAAGCANNATCCATTTTCTTCACTTCAAAGCCGTCCATTGCAGCCTGTAAAGCACAAATTGGATCAATCTCGGTTACAATAACACGAGCCCCTGCTCCTCTTAAAGATGCGGCAGAACCTTTGCCAACATCTCCATACCCTGCTACTACAGCAACCTTACCGGCCATCATCACGTCTGTTGCTCTACGAATAGCATCTACCAAAGACTCTTTACATCCGTATTTATTGTCAAATTTCGATTTTGTTACCGAGTCATTGATATTGATTGCTGGAAGTGTTAAAGTACCTTTCTCCATACGCTCGTACAAACGGTGAACACCTGTTGTTGTTTCTTCAGAAAGACCTCTAATATCAGCTACCATTTTAGGATAACGATCTAACACCATGTTAGTTAAATCACCTCCATCATCTAATATCATATTCAATGACTTACCTCCTTCAAAGGCAGTTAATGTCTGTTCAATACACCAATCAAACTCCTCTTCATTCATGCCTTTCCAGGCGTAAACAGGCACTCCTGCTTCAGCAATTGCTGCTGCTGCTTGATCTTGCGTAGAGAAAATATTACAAGAAGACCAAGTAACCTCTGCCCCTAAATGAACCAAGGTTTCGATTAACACGGCTGTTTGAATAGTCATGTGTAAACAACCTGCAATTCTAGCCCCAGCCAATGGCTTACTATCGCCATACTCCTCTCTAATAGACATCAATCCCGGCATTTCTGACTCAGCCAATTCAATCTCTTTTCTTCCCCACTTTGCTAGGGTAATATCTTTAACTTTATATGGTAATCTTTCCACTTTGGTTTCCATTTTCAATTATTTAGGATTGCAAATTTACGAAATTAAGCCCTAAAAATCTGTTATTTTGCACTTTAACATGCCTGTTGTTTTACACCGAAATATAGACACCAACACACAACTTGCTATTTGGAAGATGAGCGAGCCATTGGAAAAACTGCTGCAATCAGGAGTGGCTATTCCAAAAAATATAAAAAGTAATAAACGACAGAAAGAATGGGTTTGTAGCCGATTGTTATTAAAACAGCTTACAACTAACACCGAAATAAGTTACAATCAATATGGCGCACCAGCTTTATCAAATGGAAGTGCTGTCTCCATCAGCCATTCACATGATTACTGTGCAATTTTAGTCAGTAAGCAAACCGCTGCTGTCGATCTTGAATTTATCAGCACAAAAGCTGATCGAATGAAAGAGCAGTTTATTGCAAAGGAAGAAGTGGAACTCATTACAAAAAGTGAAATCTCCACTCTTATTTGGTGCGCTAAAGAGTGTCTTTTCAAGATTCATCAAAAAGGAAATCTTATTTTTAAAGAAGATTTAATCATTAAAAACATAGAAGAGAGTTCCATCAATACATCCTTAAAAAAGACAGCATACACCCTCCATTTTGAAAAATTTAAAAACCACTTTTTAGTGTATTATTTCGAATAACTACATTTGCCTTATGAATGTCTACCAAATTATACAAGATAGTCGAAAAGCAGGCAAAAAACTTTTTGCTATTCTTATTGACCCTGACAAACAAAGCAAAGAAGAACTGAAACAAATCGTTGAAAAAGCAAAATCAGCCAAGGCAGATTTGTTTTTTGTTGGCGGAAGCTTACTCACCAACAATAGCTTAGATAGCTGTCTAGGAATATTAAAAAGCAATAGTGATATTCCAGTCGTTTTATTTCCTGGAAACGCTATGCAGGTAAACGATAAAGCCGATGCTATTTTGTTTCTTTCTTTAATTTCAGGAAGGAATGCAGAAATGCTGATTGGGAAACAGGTTATCACTGCTCCAATCTTAAAGCAATCATCTTTGGAAGTGCTGCCAACAGGCTATATGCTTATCGATAGCGGAAAACCAACAACGGTTTCCTACATGAGCAACACCACACCTATTCCATACGAAAAAAATGCAGTAGCTGCTTGCACTGCGATGGCAGGAGAAATGCTTGGTTTAAAATGTATCTTTATGGATGGAGGAAGCGGAGCCCTTACCCCTATTTCAGAAAAGATGATAGCTTCGGTTCGACAATCTATAGATACACCGCTGATTATTGGTGGCGGCATTAGCTCTGGTAAAAAAGCTGCAGCCAACTGCAAAGCAGGAGCTGATGTTATTGTTGTTGGAAACGCTATAGAGAAAGATGAAAACCTAATAGAAGAAATCGCAAACGCTATACACAACTGCTAATGGAATGTTCTGTAGAAATTAGTATGCACCCCTTAAATGCGGACTACAAACCAGCCATCATCGACTTTATTAAACGCTTACGGAAACACTCTTTTATTACTATTGAAACAAACGGCATGAGTACACAAATTTTTGGAAATTACAAAAGGGTTATGAACGCCATCAATACCGAGATGAAAAACACCTTTGCAGAAGAAGGAAAAGTGGTGTTTAACATGAAAGTGATGAACGGAAACCTTTCGGAAAAACCTCAGTTTTAATGTCGGTTATTGAAATAATCGCAGTTGTATTTAGCATTATGTATGTAATACTAGCAGCCAAAGAAAACATTTGGTGTTGGCTTTGTGCGTCCGTCAGCGTTTCGCTTTACATCTACATTTGCTATAGTGCTAAACTATATTTAGAAACTGGGCTACAAGGATTTTATTTCATAATGGCTTTTTTTGGATACTGGCAATGGAACAAACCTAAAAAGGAGATAACCATTAGCACTTGGTCTTTACAACACCATCTACTCATTTTTGGAGTTGGTATTATTGCTTCTATCTTATTAGGAAAGCTTTTTGAAATTTATACAGACGCAGCACTACCTATTATAGATTCCTTTACTACTATTTTCAGTTTGTTTGCCACTTATATGGTGACAAAAAAAATATTGGAAAACTGGATCTATTGGATTGTTATTGATATTGTATCTGTTTACCTCTATTTGAGTAGAGATTTACAATTAACGGCTGGGCTTTTTGCAGCCTATACTATTATCGCTGTATTTGGTTATTTATCATGGAAAAAGCAGTTAAACACATTGTCATAACAGGACCTGAAAGCAGTGGAAAAACCACGCTAACAAAAGCGCTATCAAAAGCATTGAATACAGGATACACAGAGGAGTATGCCCGAAAATACCTCAACGACAATTCAACCTATAGACATGAAGATTTACTACACATTGCACAAGGGCAATTACAAAAAGAAAAAGCGAACCTTTACCCAATTGCCATTCACGATACTGATTTAATAACCATTAAAATTTGGAGCGAATACAAATACAATCAGTGCAACTCTTGGATAATTGAACAAATAGAGAAACAAAAAAGCGAAAATCGCTTGTACTTACTTTGCAAGCCGGACATCCCTTGGCAAGCCGATCCGCTACGTGAAAACCCAAACAACAGAGCCGAACTTTTTGAAATTTACCTTTCAGAAATTCAAAACACAAAACACCCCTACTTTGTAATAGAGGGTGAAGAAAGACTACAACAAGCCTTGACAAAAATTCAATCTTTTACTATTTAATTGTAAATCTATTTATAATTTTACCATGTCTTAACGGGGTGCCTTACGGGCTGAGATTATACCCATGGAACCTGCTCAGGTAATGCTGAGAAGGGAAATGAGTTAACATAGTTAACCAATAGCAAACTCCGTACTATTGGTATGTATAACCAAATTATTTTTAAAATGTTTAACAAAAAAACATTCGCGGCAAGCTTACTAGCTATTCCTTTAATGGCCTTAGCGCAAAGCCCTGCAGACAGCGTTCAAGTTAAAAAAGAATTGGACGAAGTGAATGTAAATGCATTGCGTGCATCGGAAAAAACACCAATGACATTTACAAACATAACAGAAGAAGCAATAAAGGAACAAAATCTTGGACAAGATTTGCCTTACTTGCTATCTACCACTCCATCGATTGTAACTACATCAGATGCGGGTGCGGGAGTTGGATACACTGGTTTTAGAGTAAGAGGATCTGACGCTACCAGAATCAATGTAACCATTAATGGAATTCCTTTAAACGATTCGGAATCGCAAGGTGTTTGGTGGGTAAATATGCCTGACTTTGCAAGTTCTATCGAGAACATTCAAATTCAGCGAGGTGTAGGATCATCCACCAATGGTGCTTCTGCTTTTGGAGCTACCATCAACCTGAAAACAGATGGGCTTAACAGAAAAGCATATGCATTTACCAATAATACGATTGGTTCATTCAATACTTTGAAAAACAATGTAGAGTTTGGAACAGGATTAATCAATGGTAAATTTGTAGTAGATGGAAGACTTTCTAAAATTTCTTCTGACGGATACATTGACAGAGCTACCTCTGACCTAAAATCATTCTATTTGTCAGGAGGCTATTATGGCGCTGACGAAGTATTGAAAGCAATTGTTTTTTCTGGAAAAGAAAGAACTTACCAAGCTTGGAACGGTGTGCCCCTTAATTATTTAGAATACGATTCTTTACGCACTTTCAATCCATATACTTACGAGAACGAAGTGGATAATTACGGACAAACACACTATCAACTACACTTCAGCAAACAGCTAGATATCAACACCAACTACAATGTTGCCTTACACTATACAAAAGGTGCTGGATACTACGAGCAATACAAAAGCGGAGAAGCTTTTGCTGATTATGACCTAATGAATGTTATGATTGGAGACAGCACCATTTCTGAAACAGATTTAATCCGTAGAAAATGGTTGGACAACGACTTTTACGGAAGTGTGTTCTCTTACAATACATCTGTTAATAATATGGATATAACTTTAGGTGGTGCTTGGAACACTTACACAGGAGAACATTTTGGGGAAATCATTTGGGCACAATACGCTAGTGATGGCGCTTTAGGACATGTGTATTATGATAATGATGCTACCAAAGTAGACCGTAATGCTTACGCTAAATTTCACTACCCATATTCTAATAACATCAAACTATATGCTGATTTACAAAAACGTTTTATAGACTACACCTTTATTGGTTTTGATGAAGAAGGAAATAATGTAGAGCAAACTACTGAATTTGATTTCTTCAATCCTAAGTTTGGTTTTCATTACCAAATTGCAGACAATAAATCGGCATACGCTTCTTTTGCAGTAGCAAATAAAGAACCTAATAGAAATGACTTTGTAGAATCATCTCCGAACAGCCGACCATTACACGAAACATTGTACGATACAGAGTTAGGATATAAACTGGTTGGCGACAACTTCAAATTAGGCGTTAATGGATATTACATGATTTATGAAAATCAGTTGGTCTTAACAGGGCAAATCAATGATGTAGGCGCCTATACAAGAACCAACATTGATTATTCCGAAAGAAAAGGAATTGAAATTGAAGCAAGCTACCAGATTAACGAAAAATTAAACTGGACTGGTAACGCTACATTCAGCAAAAATAAAATTGCCAACTTCACCGAATATGTAGATAATTGGGACACTTGGGGGCAGGAAACAATGCTACACGAAAACACCGACATTTCATTCTCTCCAGATTTAATTTGGGCAAGCACATTTAGCTACCAATTATGCGACAATATGAACACACAATTCATCTCTAAATATGTAGGCGATCAATACATTGATAACACTTCTAGCGCAGACAGAATGCTAGATGCTTACTTGGTACACAGCGGGCGCTTCAGCTGGGATATTGACTCTAAGCTGTTTAGCTCTGCGAAGCTAACCTTCCAAGTAAATAACTTATTAGACGAGAAGTACGCCAACAATGCTTGGGTATACCGATTCATTTCTGATGGATGGGATCCAAGAGAATCAGACCCTTATGTAAACGCAAACAACGAGGACGGTTATGATATGGCTGGATATTTCCCTCAAGCAGGAAGAAATTGTTTGCTTGGCATAACCTTTGGATTCTAACAAAAGCAATTTAAAATAAAAGCCCACTCATGAGTGGGCTTTTAGCACTCTAAAATCTTTTTGACATTTTCTTTATCTAATAGAAGCTGTTGTTGAAGTTTCAAAATGTCTGTAAATTTTATTTCATCTCGAATTTTATTTACAAATTCAATGCATATTGCCTCCCCATATATGTCTTGCTCGAATTCTAAGAGGTGTACCTCTAAGGTTCGAGCTTGATTATTTATAGTTGGTTTTTTACCAATATTCATCATACCCTTGTATGATGTGCCGTCAACTGTTACCCATACTGAATACACGCCATCAGCAGGTATGATTTTTTTTGCATTACCTAATTCTAGATTGGCAGTTGGAAATCCAATCGTTCTACCTATGGCATTTCCTTTTACAACTGTTCCTGAAAGCTGGTATTGATAACCCAAATATTCTGCTGCCGTTTCCACATCGCCTTGAAAAAGTGCCTTTCTAATTTTGGTAGAACTAACACCCACATTATCCAATAATTGAACTGGAATTTCCTCTACCTCAAAACCATACACAGGAGCAAATTCTTGCAAATGCTCAAAAGTTCCTTCTCTATTTCTACCGAAATGATGATTGTATCCAATAACCAATTTATGTATCTTCAACTCATTAACTAATATGTCCCTCACAAAATTAATGGATGAAATACGAGAAAACTCTTTCGTAAATGGATGAACTATTAGATGTTGTACACCTGCTTTTTCTAACAAATGTTTTTTCTCTTCAATTGTGTTTAGCAACTTCAAATCTTGGTCGTCTGGAAACAAAACCATTCTTGGATGAGGCGAAAAAGTCAATAACACTGTTTCCCCATCACAATTTTGAGCTACTTGTTTTAGCCTATCTATTATTTTTCGATGGCCGAAATGAACACCATCAAAAGTACCTGTCGTCACAATCGGTCGCTCCACATTTTGAAACTCCTCTATACTCGAGTAAACCTTCACGCCTTTCTATCCTCTTTTACAGTGTTAAAACTTTGTTCAAAAGTAGCAATTAATTTATTCTCAAATTCATTATGGCGAACTAAATAAATACTGTATTTTTGAGCCCGATTTAAGAGTGTATACTCTGATTTTTAACAAAATACAACAATAAGATGTCAAACAACACTGGAAAGATTTCGCAAATTATCGGCCCTGTAGTCGATGTAACTTTCGAAAACAGCGAAGCTGGACTTCCTAACATCTACGATTCTTTAGAAATTGCTAAAGAAGACGGAACAAAATTAGTTTTAGAGTGCCAACAGCACATTGGAGAAGACACAGTTCGTGCTATCTCTATGGATTCTACTGATGGACTTAAAAGAGGTGTTGAAGTAGTTGCTACTGGAGCACCTATTAAAATGCCTGCTGGAGAAAACATAAAAGGACGTGTATTTAATGTAATTGGAGACGCTATTGACGGAATGGATAATCTTGATCGTGAATCAGGTCTTCCTATTCACCGTGAAGCTCCAAAATTTGAAGATTTATCAACTGCAACAGAAGTACTTTTTACAGGTATTAAAGTAATTGACTTGATTGAGCCATACGCTAAAGGTGGTAAAATTGGTTTATTCGGTGGTGCAGGTGTTGGTAAAACCGTATTGATTCAAGAGTTAATTAACAACATTGCAAAAGGACACGGTGGTTTATCTGTATTCGCAGGTGTTGGTGAAAGAACTCGTGAAGGAAATGACCTACTAAGAGAAATGCTTGAGTCTGGAATTATCAATTACGGTGATGATTTCTTACACTCAATGGAAGAAGGTGGATGGGACCTTTCTAAGGTAGATGCTTCTAAAATGGGAGAATCGAAAGCTTCATTCGTATTCGGTCAGATGAACGAACCTCCAGGGGCACGTGCTCGTGTTGCACTTTCTGGATTAACATTAGCAGAATATTTCCGTGATGGAGATGGCGAAGGAAAAGGTCGTGATGTTCTTTTCTTCGTGGATAACATTTTCCGATTTACACAAGCAGGTTCTGAGGTATCTGCGCTTCTTGGGCGTATGCCATCTGCAGTAGGTTACCAACCAACATTAGCAACGGAAATGGGTACAATGCAAGAGCGTATTACTTCTACTAAGAACGGTTCTATTACATCTGTACAGGCGGTATATGTACCTGCGGATGACTTAACTGATCCTGCCCCTGCTACAACATTTGCTCACTTAGATGCAACAACAGTATTATCTCGTAAGATTGCCGAGCTAGGCATTTACCCAGCGGTAGATCCACTAGATTCTACTTCAAGAATTCTCTCTCCAGATGTAGTTGGAGAAGAACACTACGCTTGTGCGCAAAGAGTAAAATCATTACTACAACGCTATAAAGAACTTCAAGATATTATCGCCATCCTAGGTATGGAAGAATTATCTGATGAAGATAAACTAGCTGTACACAGAGCTAGACGTGTTCAACGTTTCTTATCTCAGCCTTTTCATGTAGCAGAGCAGTTTACTGGTTTAAAAGGAGTATTAGTAGATATTCAAGACACTATCAAAGGATTTAATATGATCATGGATGGTGAATTGGACAAATACCCTGAAGCTGCCTTCAACTTAGTAGGCTCTATTGAAGAAGCTATTGAGAAAGGTGATAAAATGTTAGCTGAAGCTAAATAATTGAAGCTATGCTATTAGAAATCATCACACCAGAAACAAAAGTGTTTGAAGGAGAAGTAAAATCTGTTTTACTTCCGGGTACTAATGGTAAGTTCGAAATTTTAAACAACCACGCCCCTATCATTTCTACCTTAACTGAAGGTGAGGTTCGTATTATTAAGAAAAATGACCAAAAAGAACTTTTCGACATCAATGGGGGTGTGATTGAAATGCAGAACAATAAAATCATTGTATTAGCCGACTAATTTTAGTTAAATTTTTGAATATAAACCAAAACTATTTCAACTTATTTTCAGTTGTAATATTACTTACAACTTTATCTTCATGTAATAAATTCAAATTAAAAGAGGGTGATTTGCTTTTTCAAGATTTAGATAGTTCTCCATTATGTGAAGCTATTGAATCTGTAACATTTGGATACAATAACTATAATATTTCTCACATAGGATTTGTCATTAATATAAATGATGAATTAAAGGTATTAGAAGCAATACCTCCAAAGGTTAAATTGACTGATTTAGATACATTTCTATTTAGATCCACAGATTCAAATAATAATCCGAAAGTATTTGTTGGAAGGTTAGATGAAAAATTTAAACATGTAATCCCAATAGCAGTCGATTATTGTCTAAGTAAATTAAATCTTAACTATGATGAATTTTTCCTGATTAATAACAATAAATATTATTGCTCTGAACTGATTTACGAATCATTTAAAAGCAATAACATTTTCAAACTTGAAAAAATGAATTTTAATAATTTAGATGGCGGAAAAAATGAAATATGGGAAAACTATTTTGATGAACTAAACATGACAATTCCTCAAGATTCGCTTGGAATTAATCCTGCTGCGTTGTCTAAATCTAAAAATATTAACATTATACACTTCTATGGAAACCTCGACAAAAAGAACAATACTACTTTTACTAATTAGCGTCTTCACTTTTTCGTTTTCTTTTGCTCAAATTCAAGAAATTGATGAAGTTAAGATTATTTCAAACAGAGCTCAAAATGAAAATGGAATTAAAAAAGGTTATGTCATAAGTAAGAATGAAATCCAAAACGCACCTATTCAATCAATTGAAGATTTACTTGAATATGCAGTAAATATTGACTTAAGACAAAGAGGAATAGATGGGATTCAATCTGATATAAGCGTTAGAGGAGGTAGTTTTGAACAAGTGTTAATCTTATTAAATGGAATAAAAATTAATGACCCTCAAACAGGTCATCATTCAATGAATATCCCAGTCAGTATTCAACAAATTGAAAAAATTGAAATATTGACTGGAGGGGGCACTAGAATTTATGGAAATTACGCATACACTGGTGTTATTAATATTATTACAAAAAAAGAATCAACTAATAGCTTATTATTAGCATCAGGGGAAAATAGTTTTAAATCTATTGAAATTAATGGCTTTCATAAAAGTAACGACATAAAGCACACCATATCAGTCTTAAATAAATCTAGTGATGGTTATGTCGAAGGAATGGATTACAAAACAAATAATTTATTTTATCAAGCATCTTTAGAAAAAAATAATTTTTCATCACTATTAAACATTGCTTTGATAGATAAAAAATTTGGTGCATATAGCTTTTACACTCCAAAATACCCAAATCAGTATGAAGAAATTCAAACTGGAATATATTCTTTTCAATTTTCTTATGAGTTAGATAATCTAACTATCAATAACAAAATTTTTAAGCGAACTAATCAAGACGAATTTATATTATTTAGAGAAAATCCTGAATGGTATCACAATTTTCATAAAACTGATCTATACGGATTTGATTTCAATATAGCAAAAAAGACCAAAACTGGTTCTAATGTTATTGGAGCTGAAATGGTTTATGATAATATTATTTCTAATAGACTTGGTGATACACTTATGGAGCAAATCGCAATTGATGAAAATAACTTTTATACACTTGGATCTAATCGGACAATCACAAACTTTTTCGTAGAAAAAAATATTACTCACAATAAATTATCTATTTCTACTGGTCTTATGATGAATATTTCAAACAATAATGAAAGTGAAATATTTCCAGGAATTGATCTATCATATTTATTTTCTGAAAAACTTACAATTTCAGGCTCTTTTAGCAAATCAATGAGAAGACCAAACTACACTGAGCTTTATTATTCTTCACCTACAAATCAAGGAAATAAAAATTTAAAGTCTGAATTTTCAAAAAATAGTGAATTATCCATTTCTTATTTAGATAAAAATCACAGATCATCAATTACTTTTTACAAACGAAATGGTGAAAATTTGATCGATTGGATATTAATGGATGGTGATAGTATTTGGAGGACTCAGAACTTAACTAATATTTCATTTAGCGGGTTTGAGTTTTCATCTCTAATTAAATTACCAAAAGAATTTTACAATAGACTAAAATTAAATTCAGTTAAATTAAACTATGCTTATAATCATGCTGACAGCTCATCTACTGGATTTCAATCTGCTTATGTACTAGATTTTTTAAGTTCTAATTTTTCAATGTCATTAAATCAAAAATTTGAGTCAATAAATATTTCTTGGAAATTATCAAGACAAGATAGAAAAGGAAGCTATATTGATTTTTTAAGTAATAATGAAATTGAATACGAACCATTTACCTTGATTTCAACAAGAGTTACGAAGCAAATTTTTAATAATAATAGTTTATTTATTGAAATTTACAATTTACTCAATAAAGATTATGTTGACTTTGGAAATGTTCCTCAACCAGGTAGAATTATTAGAGGAGGACTAAGAATAAATTTTTAACTATTTAATTTTTCATTATCATGATGACGATTCGCATCACGATTAGTGATTTTCTCCATTTTTTTCTCGAAAGAAGCCTGTAAGTCGGTATTCGTTTGATTTGCTAAACAAAGAACTACAAAGAGCACATCAGCTAATTCTTCACCCAAATCTTTATGGTCGCTATCCTTAAAAGACTGCTCTCCGTATTGACGGGAAATAATACGCGCCACCTCGCCTACCTCTTCTGATAAAATGGCCATATTGGTCAATTCATCAAAGTAGCGTACTCCATACTGACGAATCCAATCGTCTACTTGCTTTTGCAATTCTTTTACTGGCATCATTCTTTGTTTTTAGTGTCTATTATAATGGTGACAGGACCATCATTGCAAAGGCTCACTTGCATATTAGCCCTAAACTCACCGGTTTGTACTGCTTTCCCTATCTCTTCCCCCAACACCTTTACAAACTCCTCATATAAAGGAATGGCTTGCTCTGACCTTGCTGAATTGATATAGGATGGTCTGTTACCTTTTTTTGTTTTCGCGTGTAAAGTAAATTGAGAAACAACTATTACCTCTCCCTGTATATCCAAAATGGAACGATTCATCAGCCCCTTTTCATCAGAAAAAATGCGTAATTGAGCTATCTTTTTGCTGAGCCAAGAAACATCTTGCGAACCATCACTTTCCTCTATTCCTAAAAATATAAGTAGCCCTTGTTGAATGCTGCTTTTTCCTTCACCGTGAACATTTACACTTGCTTCAGAAACTCTTTGAATAACAACTCGCATCAATCGTACTTATTAGTTCTATAATGCTCTTCCTCTTCTTCTAAAATGCTCAAATAACTTTTATAACGAGATTTTGCTATTTTCCCCTCCACTATAGCATCTTTAACCGCACAATGAGGTTCGTTTACATGTATGCAATTGTGAAACTTACAGTCCGATTTCAAAGCAAAAAACTCTGCGAAAAAATCGCTCAATTCTTGCTTTTCCATCTCTACCATACCGAAACCTCTAATTCCTGGCGTATCAATAATACTGGCTCCAAAATCAAGTTCATGCATTTCAGAAAAAGTAGTGGTATGCTGCCCCTGTTGATGTTGCTCGGAAATTTCTTTCGTTGTTAAAGAAAGGCCGGGCTGCAACTTATTGATCAAAGTAGATTTTCCTACTCCCGAATGACCTGAAATAACATTTACCTTTCCTTGCATTAAGGACTTTATCTCTGTTAAATCATCATTTAAAACAGAAAGCGACAAACATTTATAACCTATCTTTTCGTAAACAGATTGTAAAGTTTTTTGTGCTTCCAATGCTTCCTCCGAATAAATATCCAGTTTATTAAATAAAAGCAAAACATCTACACCATAAGCTCTGGCAGACGCTAAAAATCGATCGATAAAACCTGTTGTAGTAACCGGGCTTTGCATAGTAACCACTAAAATGGCTTGATTGATATTAGCCGCAATAATATGTGTTTGCTTGGAAAGATTAACAGACTTTCGGACAATGTAGTTTTTACGCTCTTGCAAATCTACAATCATCCAATTATCTGCCTCTTCTTTCACGATTACACAATCGCCCACCACAACAGGACTCGTACTCTTGATTCCTTTAATACGAAACTTCCCTTTAATACGGCATTCACGCAAAACACCATCTTCGGTCTTAACCGTATACCAAATCCCTGTCGACTTTGTAACTACTCCTTGCACTGCAACAAATATACATGCTTATCGCAAGGTATTTCGTATGTTTACATTAAATTCCATACTAGTATGAAAAAGATTATAATCTCCCTTTTTCTTCCCTTTTCTATGTTTGCACAGAACACTGTTTGCTTTTCAGTAGAACCAAATCCAATAAATGGGATTGCGTTTAGTGGATTCACAAAATATATAGATGTATTAGATTGCTTTTTTATTGTTGCCGAAAATAGCATTTCGGATGAAAAAGTGTTACATGCAGCTGCAGTTGCTGCAGAACTTTTGGATAATAATGAAGACGGTATTATAGATGACCCTCAAACTGCAGATGGAATTTCTGATGAATGGGAACCTTATAATGCTATACTCTTAGAAAACATAGATATTTTAATGTATGCTCTTATTACAGATCCAGAATATAAATTACCCTTACTAGCTCCAGATGGAAATTATTGTCCTAACTCATCCTCTTTTCATGAGATACAACATAATAAAAAGTTAATTAAAAAATAGATGTTTTAGGTAGAGAAAGTAAACCTATACATAACACACCACTATTTTACATTTATAATGATGGCACTGTGGAGAAAAGAATTATGATAGAGTAATGCTTTATTCTATATTTGTCTCATGTCAATTTCCATCAAGAATGTCTGTAAATTTTACGGAGAGCAAGCCGCCCTTCAATCTGTTTCATTAAATATCAAAAAAGGAGAAGTGGTTGGTTTTTTAGGTCCAAATGGTGCTGGAAAATCTACCTTAATGAAAATCATTACCTGCTATTTACCTGCCAATGAAGGGGAAGTAAGAGTTTGTGGAGAAAATGTGCAAGAAGACTCTTTATCTGTTCGCAGTAAAGTTGGCTACCTACCAGAACACAACCCCATGTATTTGGAGATGTATATCAAAGAATATTTGGAATTTGTAGCAGGTGTTTACAATAGTCAAAAAGAGCGTATATCCGAAATGATTGAGTTGACAGGGCTTACTGCTGAGCAACACAAAAAGATTGGTGAACTATCGAAAGGATACCGACAAAGAGTTGGATTATCAGCAGCACTTATTCACAACCCAGAAGTACTCATATTAGACGAACCAACAACAGGACTAGACCCAAATCAATTGGCAGAAATCCGTTCTCTTATCAAAGAAATTGGTAAAGACAAAACTGTATTGCTATCTACACACATCATGCAAGAAGTAGATAAAATGTGTAGCCGTGTAGTCATCATTAACAAAGGAAAAATTGTTGACGACCAAAGCATTTCCTCCCTTCAAGAAAAAGGAGTTGATTTAGAAACACATTTCCGCAAGCTAACGCAATAATTTTTTTACATTTGCGCTACCAGTGGATACATTTGGCTGATTGCAACCACATTAAAAAAATGCTAAAACAGTGATTTCGCATCAGCTATCTTTTCAACCACTGCTTTATTAAAATTGAAATTTTGTAGAAGATGGCTTATTTTTTCACATCAGAATCTGTTTCCGAAGGACATCCAGACAAAGTGGCTGACCAGATTTCGGATGCTTTATTAGATAATTTTTTAGCGCAAGACCCCAACTCAAAAGTGGCTTGCGAAACACTAGTAACTACCGGACTTACTGTCTTAAGCGGTGAGGTTAAAACGGAAGGATATGTAGACGTTCAGAAGATAGCGCGTGAGGTAATTCGTAAAATTGGATACACCAAATCGGAGTATCAATTTGATGCAGATAGCTGCGGAGTTATTTCTGCTATCCATGAACAATCTGCCGACATCAACCAAGGTGTTGAAGCTGGTAAAGGAATGCACGAAGAACAAGGTGCTGGAGACCAAGGAATGATGTTCGGTTATGCTACAGACGAAACCGATAACTACATGCCTTTAGCCTTGGATTTATCACACAGAATTCTGATTGAGCTATCCGCTATTCGTAAAGCAGGCAAAGAGATGACTTATCTGCGTCCTGACTCTAAATCGCAAGTAACGATAGAGTATAATGACGACCACTCACCGAAGCGCATAGAAGCCATTGTTGTTTCTACACAACATGATGACTTTGCAGAGGAGAAGGCAATGCAAGCTCAAATTGAAAAGGATGTAAGAAAAATCTTAATTCCAAGAGTTAAGGCTCAGTTATCTGAAAAATTACAAGCTCTATTTGGAACAGAAAAGTACCATGTAAATCCTACTGGTAAATTTGTGATTGGTGGACCACATGGAGATACAGGATTAACCGGTCGTAAAATTATCGTAGATACTTACGGAGGTAGAGGTGCACATGGTGGAGGTGCTTTTTCAGGAAAAGATCCTTCAAAAGTAGATCGTTCTGCCGCTTATGCTACTCGCCATGTTGCTAAAAACTTAGTTGCTGCAGGCGTTTGTAAAAAAGCATTGGTGCAAGTATCATACGCAATTGGTGTTGCTGAGCCAATGGGTGTTTATGTAAACACATATAGCACCGCTAAAGTTAATTTAACGGATGGAGAAATTGCTGAAAAAGTGAATCAAATTTTTGATTTACGACCAGCAGCTATCATTAGTCGCTTAAAATTAAAAACACCTATCTACTCCGAAACAGCTGCATATGGACATATGGGAAGACCTTCTGAAAAGAAAACGATTAGATTCCAAATACCGAATATGCTCACGAAAAAATTGGAGGTAGAAACTTTCACTTGGGAAAATCTAGACTTTGTTGACCAAATAAAAGAGGTTTTCAATCTGTAGTAATTGAAAATAAAAGGTCGCTAAACAGCGGCCTTTTTTTGTTACTTTACATCAAATTATATTTCATAAAACGAATTCTATTTGAGAAAATAGCATAATCTATTAGAAAATAAGCGCTTACTTCTTTCTGAAGAAAATTTGAAGTGGAACTCCTGTAAAATTGAAATGTTCGCGCAGTTTATTTTCTAAGAAGCGTTTGTAAGGCTCTTTGATGTACTGAGGCAAATTGGCGAAGAAGGCAAAAGTTGGCGTTTTAGTTGGCAACTGTGTACAGAATTTAATTCTAATATATTTACCTTTTGTTGCTGGTGGAGGATTTTGATTGATAACCTCCAACATCACTTCGTTTAATTTAGAAGTGCTTATACGTGTTTTTCTACTTTTATACACATCAATAGCGGCTTGTAACGCTTTTAACAAACGCTGCTTGGTCAGTGCTGAAACAAATAAAATTGGCACATCTTTGAAAGGCGCTATCTTTTCACGAATCGCTGCCTGGTACTTTTTAACAGAGTGTGTATTTTTATCTACTAAATCCCATTTATTTACGAGAATAACAATCCCTTTTCTGTTTTTATCTGCTAAGTGAAAAATGCTTTGATCTTGTGCTTCAAAACCCAATGTTGCATCAACTAACAAAAGACAAACATCAGAATATTCGATAGAACGAATAGAACGCATAACAGAGTAAAACTCTAAATCTTCATGCACTTTCTTCTTTTTACGAACCCCAGCTGTATCTACTAGTACAAAGTCGTGTCCAAACTTAGTATAGTGCGTATCTAAAGAATCTCGAGTTGTTCCAGCAATATTAGTAACAATATTTCGCTCCTCTCCTACCAATGCGTTCACAAAGGAAGATTTTCCAACATTGGGTCTCCCAATAATTGCAAAGCGCGGAATATCACTTTCCTCCTCTTCTTGTTCTTGCTTTGGAATTGCTTCTACCACAGAATCTAAAAGTTCTCCTGTTCCACTTCCGTTAATGGAAGAAATACAGTAGTAATCGCCCATGCCTAAAGAATAGAGTTCAACAGCCTGCTCCAATATTTGACCGTTATCTACTTTATTAGCTACTAAGAAAACAGGCTTGTCTGATTTACGCAAATGATGCGCAACAGTAATGTCTAAATCAGTAACTCCTTGCTGAGCATCTACTAAAAATAGAATAGCATTGGCTTCATCAATGGCTAAATCTACTTGTTTACGAATTTCTCCTTCAAAAATATCATCAGATCCAATGATGTAACCACCAGTGTCAATCACCGAAAATTCTTGCCCATTCCAATCAGCTTTACCATAGTGCCTATCTCTAGTAACACCACTAACTGAATCAACAATAGCTTGTCTTTTTTGAATCAAACGATTAAAAAAGGTGGACTTTCCTACATTCGGTCTTCCTACTATGGCAATGATGTTTCCCATTATTCTGCTTGCTTAAAATTCATTTGTAAATGTGTGCGAACAATTGATGGCCTTTGTAAAGCAAACGCTCTCAGCACATCCAATTCTAACTGCCAATCTTCAACACTTTGCAAAGCATAATCTGCTTCATCTTTCCATCTATCAATGTGCCTCGGCATTTCATCTTCAATGTTTGCAGATAGGCTATCAATTACACTGACTACCCTTTCAGGATGAAAAGTCACTTCTAAATGCTGTGCAAATTTGCGGATAAATTTTTGTTTAAACTGCTCGTTATTCAAGAATTTACGAAATAAGAGCGTACTCCAAGCTTGATTATGATGTGTAGTGAAACTATCATTTAATGCAAACTTTAGTGTGTTATGTTTTACCCCACCCGGATGTCCCCAAATCGGAGCAAAATCGAATCCTAAATCCGTATCATGCAAAAACCAACGCCACTTACCTTCTGAAGCTTTCCAATATTTGATGTTATTTCCAGGCCAATCGGTGTTTGCGAAATAGATTTGCGCACAGTAATAATCAATAAAGTTTTCTAAATCTACTCGTTCCTCTATCCAATCCCAATGTTCATTTCGACTCAAATCATTATCCTGCACATACGCTAACAATTCCAAATATTCATCATCTTTACCTTCTAGTAATTTTGAATTTCCTTCCAAAATATCAACCGCACCAATCGTATGATGTTGTTGCAAATAATTGGTATTAAACTTCTCTCTAATGTTATAAATACCCCAATATTTTTTATTCAAGTACACCACTACTGGCTGATATGCCTGAACATCTATCTGTGTATGGGAAACTAAGGTATGCATCAAAGCATCTCTTAAAAGAGTTTCTCTCCAATCCTGTCCAGAAACACGCAATCGTAAACTTTTATAATGGTCGTACGGAAGATGAGAAAAGAAAGGGAAACCAAAACCTTCTTTACAGGAAAGGTTAAAGGATTTTTGAGGTTGCTTCCTACTACCACCACCACTGACTTTCATTTTAGCTTCTTGTTTAAAAGCAACTTTTCCATCAATGAAATAAGCCATGTTCATTGCAATTTTTTTTCCGGAAAAATAGTTTGCTTTTTGCCCTTGCCAATTTTCAGCTGTGCCAATTCCTTTAGAGTAAATTCCTAGAGTATCATCGAATAAATCTAAACTATCCGCTACAATAGAGATAACAGGTAACTGGTGCTTATACTCACTTACCTCATCATGAAATTGCTCAACAGGACTTGAGCAAGCCCACAGTAGAAATAAGAAAGCAGGGGAAATATATCTATGAGTAGCCAAATCGCTTCAATTGATTATCGTCATTTCTCCAGTCCTTATTTACTTTCACATAAAGCTCTAAAAAGATTTTTTTTTGGAAGAATTGTTCCAAGTCTCTACGAGCTAAAGAACCTACTTTTTTTAAGGATTTTCCTTGATGACCTATGACGATGCCTTTTTGAGAATCGCGTATTACATAAATAATGGAGCGTATTCGAATAATATCTTCTTCCTCCTTGAACTCTTCCACTTCCACTTCTACAGAATAAGGAATTTCCTTTTTATAGTATTTCAAGATTTTCTCTCGAATGGTTTCACATACAAAAAAGCGCTCTGACTTATCCGTTAAAGCATCTTTTTCAAAATATGGCGGACACTCAGGAACTAGCTTTTTAATACGGTTCATCACTGCATCAATATTGAACTTATTAAGTGCTGACAATGGAAAAATGGTTGCATTTGGTAATAGTTCCTGCCAATAAGATATTTGCTCTAACACAAAATCCTGATTAGCCGTATCAATTTTGTTTAGCAGTACAAGCAAAGGGATTTTGGTGTTTTGCAAACGTTCAAAAAATTTTTCGTCTTTTAAACACTTTTCTCCTATTTCCACCATGTATAAAAGTACATCTGCATCTTGAAAAGCAGAATGCACAAAATCCATCATGTTTTCTTGCAACTTATAAGCCGGTTGTATAATTCCTGGTGTATCAGAAAAAATAAGTTGATAATCTTCTTCATTCACAATCCCTAAAATACGATGTCTTGTTGTTTGTGCTTTTGAAGTAATAATAGACAAACGCTCACCTACTAAAGCATTCATCAAGCTAGATTTTCCAACATTTGGATTACCTATAATATTAATATAACCTGCTTTATGAACTCCCATATTCAAAAATAATCAAATTAAAATTGGCTTCGCACCTCTTTCTTGCTTTCAAGCTCATCAAGAGAGTTTTCCCAATTCTCCATAAAATCGCTTAATTTTTGTTGTTTTCGCTGATATTCTTCAAAAAAACCCTCTTTTTTACTCATTTCTTGAAATTTTTCNGGATTTGCCAATTNGNNATCTAACTGCTTTAATTCGAGCTCNAAANCATCAACCTCTCTTTCNAGTTTTGCTACTTTATTAGACAACTTTCGAATATCTTTATCAAGCTGCTTACGCTNTTCATAACTCAGNTTATTAGNAGAAACTTCTTTTTCAACAGCACTTTTTTCAGCAGGTTTTCTTAACTCAAATTCCTTGAAGTTTTCCACCATTTTATCTTCTAAAAAAACATTCACATCACCCAAATACTCTTTGATATTTTGATCCTTAAACTCATACACCTTTTCGGTAAGCCCTTGCAAAAAGTCACGATCATGCGAAACAATAATGAGTGTTCCATCAAACCTATTAAGTGCTGATTTCAAAATATCTTTTGACTTCATATCAAGGTGATTCGTGGGCTCATCCATAACTAAAAGGTTAACGGGCTCTAACAATAATTTACACAAAGCCACTCTTGCACGCTCTCCACCTGACAACACTTTAATCTTCTTTTCTACCGCTTCACCCCCAAAGAGAAAAGATCCTAACATATCACGAACCCTTGGTCGACTCTGCTCATCAGCAGCATCTTCTATCACCTGAATAATTGTCTTGCTATCATCCAATAAATCAGATTGATTTTGTGCATAATAACCAAGCTTCACTTGATGACCCAGCTCCACTTCCCCTTGAGAATCTAACTCATCTACAATGATTTTAGCCAAAGTTGTCTTCCCTTCTCCGTTCTTACCTACAAAAGCTATTTTCTCTCCTCGCTCAACCTCTAAATCTACATGCTTCAACACCTCTAAATCACCATAACTTTTTACTATTTTTTTGGCTCGCAAAGAAACTTTTCCAGAATGTGGAGCAGGCGGAAATCGAAAATGCATCTCTGACAAATCATCTTGCTCAACCTCTATCCGTTCCAGCTTATCTAATTTCTTGATAAGTGATTGCGCAAAAGCCGCTTTATTCTTTTTGTAACGGAACTTTTCAATTAACTGCTTCGTGTGCTTAATATGTTTATCCTGATTCTTTTTTGATTGAACTTGCTTTTCCTGGCGCTCTTTCCTCAACTCTACATACTTACTGTACGAAGCTTTATAATCATTCACTTTTCCTAGAGTCAATTCAATTGTTCTATTGGTAACAGCATCCAAAAAAGCACGATCGTGTGAAACTAGAATCACTGCTCCAGGATAGTTTTTCAACCATTGCTCTAACCAAATTATCGATTCAATATCTAAGTGATTCGTAGGCTCATCTAACATCAACACATCAGGTTTTTGCAATAAAATCTTCGCAAGTTCCAAACGCATTCTCCAACCACCACTAAACTCGTGTGTTAATCTAGAAAAATTAGATGTTTGAAAGCCGAGCCCTAACAAAACCTGACTCAAATCTGATTGAATAGAATACCCCCCTAACAAATGAAACTGCTCGTTTAACTCATTAAGACAACTTATCAAGTCCAAATAAGCTTGACTCTCATAATCGGTACGCTCCGAAATTTGCAAATTGACATCTGCTATTTGCTTCTCTAACTTCTTAATATTCTGAAATGCTTGTTCCGCCTCCTCCTGAACGGTACGACCATCTTCAAAATCTAAATCTTGCTTTAAATAACCTATCGTAATTTCATTAGGAGTTGCTAAACTACCCTCATTAGGCATTTGCTCTCCAGACAAAATTCGAAGCAAAGTCGATTTCCCCGCTCCATTTTTTCCTACAAGACCTATCCTGTCACCTTTGTTTACCATAAATGAAACCTGGTCAAACAACTCTTGCCCGCCAAAATAGACCGATATATTATTCACTGAAATCACAGCTCACAAAAGTAATCTTTTGAAAAGCATTAAAAAACATAAATTTGAATTGCAGTAAATCAGATTTGATGTATATTTGCACCCAACATCGCGGGGTGGAGCAGTTGGTAGCTCGTCGGGCTCATAACCCGAAGGTCGTAGGTTCGAGTCCTGCCCCCGCTACTAAAACAAAACCCATTCAATTGAGTGGGTTTTTTTCTTTTGCGCATTATTACTGAGATAATCCAATCCTTTTCCTAAGCTATATCGATAATCTCTTATTAAATGTTCTTTTTGATTCACATAACCCCCTTCATAACAAATTTTGCGGGTGCTATTTGAATAATATTTACTAAATTAAAATCTATCTGTGCAACAGACAATAATGACATATACAAGCACATCGAGAATATTACGGCCTTCTCTATTGTAAAAAGAAAGTTAGCAATTAAATAAAAATGAATAAAAAATCTTAAAATCTAAGCCTTTATGAGCAGCACTACTGCATGAGCAGAAACACCTTCTTCTCTACCTACAAACCCTAACTTTTCTGTAGTTGTTGCTTTTATAGAAATTTGTTCTTGCTGAACCTGCATACAATCGGCCAATACCTGTTGCATTTCAGGGATGTAAGGATTGATTTTCGGTTTTTGCAAACAAATTGTAGAGTCAATATTACCTAATTCAAAGCCTTTATGACGAATGATTCGCATCACTTGTTCTAAAAGTATTTTAGAATCTACTCCTTTATACTCTTGATTGGTATCTGGAAAATGAAAACCAATATCTCTCATATTTGCGGCACCTAAAATAGCATCACAAATAACATGAATAAGTACATCTGCATCGGAATGTCCAAATGCTCCTTTCGCATAATCAAGTTTAACACCTCCTAGAACAAAGTCTTCTCCTTCAACTAATTCATGAACATCATACCCATATCCAATTCTAACTTTCACTACAGCTCAGTTTTTACTTGTTCTTCAAAAGCTCCAAAATCAAACACTAAAGAGAATCGAAGTGTATTAGCTAGAGGGTTTGTTGCACCAGAGGCATCTCTTCTCATAACAGGAAACAGATAAGAGAAATCAAGTCTAAAAACATTGTATTTGACTCCAGCACCCATGGTAAAATACCTCCTATCTCCTTTATTAGGAGCTTCGTGAAAATAACCTGCCCTAACTGCAAATTGTTGATCATACCAGTACTCTGCCCCTAAAGAGTAATTAACCTCTGAAAATTCTTCTTTAGCACCTCCAGGAGCATCTCCAAATGATTGAAAAATACCGCTAACAACAGAAACGTCTGAATTAGTCCCAGCTGAATCTGGAGTTGGAACTAACAGCTTATTAAAATCAATACTAAAAGATAATGCATTATACTCATCAAAACTTGTAGAAGCAGAGCTACCTATCCTCATATTGATAGGAATAAAATCTCTAACTGAAGTTTCAGTATAAGCAATTTTATTACCCATATTTGAAATATTCATTCCTGCAGCAACATCTAAATCATTGCCTGCAAATCGCACTTCTTTCACATAATATGTGGCAATATCTGCAGCGATAGATCTTCCTGCTTGAGTTGCCTGGTTAGCAACATCAACACCTCCCGTCAAGTTCGAGTTTATAAACCTTAGCGCTATTGCCGTAGACAAATTATCATGTAATTTTCGTGCATATGTAGATGATAATGCAAATTCATTTGGTGAATATTGTCCATAAGCATAACCGTTGTTATCTGTGAAAGTAATATCTCCTAGTGAAAAATAACGTAGAGCAAACCCAAATGACTCATTATCATTTCTTCGAACATAACCTGATAAATAAGAAAGCGTTATATCTGGAATCAATGCTCGCAGCCAGGGGGTATAACAAACAGCAAATCCGAAATCATCTTCAACAAAGGCATATTTAGCCGGGTTCCAATGCATAGAACTTGCATCTGGGGTGGTAGCAACCCCTACATCTCCCATTGCTCCATGCCTNGCATCTGGNCCTATAAGCAAAAAAGGNACAGCTGTTGTAATGGTATTAAGCTGTAAAGATTGTTCATTATTNTCTTCATCAATAAAATTTTGAGCCTTTACNAATGTTAATGAACAAAACAAAGTCACTAATAATCCTNCAANAATTCTCATNTATAGNTCTACTTTTTAAANANTNTNCAAATATAGTTTTTTTGGGTAACGAATAATTTATTCTGTTATTACTAAACTTCCTGATTTTTCGATTGCATCACCAAACTCGTTCTTAATAATCATCCTGTAAAAATAAATTCCTTCAACAAGATTATATTCCTTAACCCCTTCCCAACTCACAGGACCTGCATTATAACCGATACTAATTAAATCTTCTGATTGAGAGCTAATAAGCTTCCCTTTTAAATCAAAAATATCAAGAATTATATTCAATGATTGACCTGATGCATTATGATTAAAATAAAAATGTGTGTAATCTGTTAATGGATTCGGATAATTCAACAAGTTTTCAATTGTAAAACCCTCAGCGCTTACAACAACAAATTTAAGTGTTTCTTCTGAAGAATTATTAAACACATCCCACGCTTTAAATTTGACCTCATGCACACCTTCTTCCAAATCATTAAAGGGATATAAGACCTTTCCAGACTTATATGTATTTAGATCTGACTCATAATAATCATTTAGTATCAAGGAATTCTGCACATTTTCATCTAATACAACTACCAAATCATGACCTATACCATTACCCACAGTATTTATACCCTGTTCATCATATAAAACGGCTAACAAACTTGGGTTTTCATCTGTCATACCACCATCCACAAACATGGTGTCATTCATATATAACTGAATAACAGGACCCTCAGAATTAACTTCAAAATTATCAAAAGTCCCTCCTATTACAATGTCATGATTTGAACCAGCCGCATCCCTCCCCCATTCATTAAGTTGTTCTTTGGCATATAAACTGACTTTTCCACTACCATATTGATAATTGATATCTTGAGGAACCACAAAACTAAACTCAAACTTTCCTTTCTCTACACTTGCCACCCCCTTGAAAATTAAATTATTTTGAAGTGTATACTGCATAACTGGGGAATAATCCTTCCCTAATGTTTGGTGCGATTTTGGCTTATCATAAACACTTGGATAAACAATACCACTAAAATCACTCAATATCTTTCCATCAGAACCTCCTACATAACCAGAAATAGTATACTCACCAAATGCTTTTAATGTATCATTTACTTCATTAATAAAAACATCATACTTGGGAGTTGCTAAACACAATGCAGGGTCTCCTAACAAAGTAAAATTTCTATGATTTGTACTAGCAATATTAACAGTGCTGTTTTTTGCATTTCTAATTAGGTCCCCCATAGATAACTCTTCATTTTCTTCAGAATCAAGAAACATCTGCTCAATAAAAGATTCATTCAGATCATAGTTTGGAGACGAATAAACAACTCTTGTTGTTGTAAACATCGCAATTGCTCCAGCATCCTTGGCTAAAACAGTATATTCTCCCGCAGAAGTTCTTGCGGGGTCATCAAATCTACTAAACTCGCAAGTCGCTGTTACAAACAATGGGTATTTGTTCTTGTTTTCCCAAACGTTAATATCATCTAATCCTAATATTCTTTCATGAGCCCAACCAACCTCTCCTCCATGCCCAGTATAATTAATCAATAAAGCACCTCTATTGACTTGCTCATTAATAGCCTGATTAATAATTGGAGCCCTCTGTCCACCAGGAGTTGACTCTTGCGGATATGCATCAATGTAAATCTTATTAATATTTAAATCTGGGGCTAAATTTTGCAGTAAATCTGATAAATTTTCAGCCTGTTCTGAGTGATTCGAATCAAACTCCCAATCCTTGTCATCACCAACAAAACAAACCTCATTTCTCCATGTACCCATTGACTCTACTGAAGAATAACTAATCACTTTATCTACCATAGCAACAGCTTGCTCTGTTGTTTGAACCGGAAACCTACCAACTCCTATATCTAAAAAAGGAATCTCATCTCCTTGTTCTGTAATAGACTCTCCCTCATCTAACAGAGCAAAAAAATCATCAGACACATAAGAATTTATGGGGTGTGTAGAATTAGAAGATTGATAACTTACTACGAAGTTAGTATTAGAGGGTATACGATTCTTAGGGTCATACGAACCATCACCAAAAAGCAGAAGATATCTAGGCGGTTCATTCTGTTTATCGTATAACATTTTTATAAAATCTCTTATCGCTGAAACATCCTGCGCGCCCGCTGAATATTCATTATACACTTGTTGAGGAGTAACCACCTCAACATTAAAATCTTTTTTATGTGACTCATGGAAATCTGATAGCCTTTGTGCTTCGTCTAAAAACAAAGGGTGACTAACAATAATCATGTCTACATTATTCATCCCGCGCAAGTTCTGGTTACTCACTATTCCTTCAGTTTGAATTTCAAATTCTTCATTAAATGCCACAAATTTCCTCAAAGAATCAGTACTAACTCTAAAGTCTCCATTTGACAATTGTACATCACTTACACTAAAAGGATTTGTTACTTCCCAAACTCTTGAAACGTTACTATACCCCTGGATTGAAAATTCTGAAACATTAGATTCCCCAACACTCTCCAAATCTAAAAATGCAAGCTGACCACCATCAAACTTAAGTGATCTTTTAGCATTTATAGATAAATAATCTATCCACCCTTCCGAAGAAGAAACATTACTATTAAATGTAATATCGAAACTAGGGCTAGATGTTGACATCAAAAATTCAGATTCATAATCTACTCTTTTAGCAAACTCACTAGTATATTCTCCATTTACTGAAGGAACCCCGACAGTTTCTTGAGAGAGCCCTGAACCTTGAATAGTAAAAGAACATGTATATGGAGCAATCCCTCTTCCTACAAAAGAAGCAGATATAAAGGCTTCTCCTGTAGCATTTGGAAAAGAAAAACTAATAGAGTTTGTATTACTAACATGCATTTTACTGCCAAACCAATTTCTTCCTGACATCAATAGATTTTCTTTATCTTCTTCAAAAAATTGCATGTCATCAAAGGTGTTTACTTGATGAGTTGGAGGTCCGCTAGCTAATTCAGATACACCAAGTCGCTTTCCTTGTTGAGAAGAAAGGGTTAAAAAATAGTTAGTAACATCTGAATACAAATGTTTCTGATGGTAAAATCTGTTTGTATTAGAATCTAACCTCCAAACATCAGGCCCTTCTGCATAAAACAAAATTTTATCAGAAACATCAAAAGATCCATCATTCATTCCAACAAGGTCAATTGCCACTTCCTGCAACCCGTCCACTCTTTGCTCAGAATTTAACAATGGTAACATTCCTGAAGGCATACCATATAATTGTAAAAAATCTGGATTTAAATCATCCAAATTTAACCCTAAGGATTGTAAATCATCATAAGTGATTTTATAAATTCCAGTTTTATGAATTGAGATCTTAAACCAATCTCCTTCAGATAAAACTGAGTTTTTGGACTGCACACTTCTATTTGATGAAAATTCTTGATTCTGTACCTTTATAGAAACAAATAATAATTTTTGCCACCCACCATCGACATATCTGAATGGCCAAATTGAATATAAAAATCTTCTTTTTTTAGCTTCAACCCCGCTAATAAATGTGAAATTTTTAATCTCCTTAGGAGCGCTTAAGTTGAATAAAAAATTGCTTTCTTTTTTAGTACAATCAACATATATAGCATCTACAAAATCTATATTAGCATAAGACCCCGTTTGAGATATTATATCTCCACATATCCTAAAAGAGGTGTCTACAATCTCTTCATCACAAAACAACACATCATCTTGCAAATCATATGAAAACATAAATTGCTTCTCCTGTGAATAAGAAAAAGAAATTAATAAAAATGAAAGAAATAAAGCAACTATTCTCATCTTTGTTTACTCATATCAAACCCCAAAATTAGCATTTATCCATAAGCAAGGGTATTATTATTTATATTTGTTGACATTAAAGGAAAAGAACACTAAGCAATAACGACTTGAAATAAGTATTATTTTGACTCAATTGATATCAAATAATAAATAAAAGATAATTTTATTATTTTTGTTGTTCGAATATAGCTAGTTTTATGATTAAAAACATACCATCTATAATTCTTGTAGTAATTTTTACTGCTATAAGTTTAAATGTTAAAGCGCAAGATCCCGCTTTTAGTCAGTTCTATGCCAACCCACTATATTTGAACCCTGCATTTGCGGGTTCTGACATCTGCCCAAGAGCAAGCCTAAACTTCAGAGATCAATGGCCGGGAATAGGAAAAACCTATGTTACGTACAGCGCGTCATATGATCAGTATGTAGATAAGTTAGATGGAGGTATAGGAATTGGAGTTTCTAAAGATAAAGCAGGCGCTGGAAACTTAAACACAACACATATAAACTTAACTTACTCATATCACCTAAAGGTTTCCAAAAAGTTTGCAATTAACGCTGGGTTTGAAGCAGCATATAGGCAACTAGGTATAGATTGGACTCAATTAACTTTTGGCGACATGATAGATCCTGTGCAAGGATTTATATATAACACTAATGAGCCCATCGCCTCATACGATAACAGTAAAGGTTTTACAGATTTTAGTTCTGGAATCATAGGCTATGGCGCTGCAAATGACAAAATAGACTATTTCTTTGGCTTTGCGGCTCATCACATAACACAACCCGAGCAAGGGTTTATTGGAGAGAGTAGATTACCTACAAAAATAACTGCGAATTTAGGCGCTAGTTTCCCTCTTAATCCATACGGAACATACAGGACTACCTCTGGAAACAGACCTAAGAACGCAGCAATCTTTTCTCCTAACATTCTGTTTCAAAAACAACAAGATTTCATGCAAATCAACTACGGAATGTATGTAATCAAGGGGCCTATTGTTGGAGGTTTATGGGCTAGACAAAGTGCTGAAAATTTCGATTCATTCATCTTACTAATTGGTCTTGAGCAAAATGAGTGGAAAGTTGGTTACAGTTATGATGTAACTATATCAGATCTAAACAACACTAATACACAGGGTGCACATGAATTTTCATTCGCATACAGACTCCCTTGTAGGTATAGTAATAAGTCTTACGAAACAATAAATTGTCCAACATTTTAGTTTTAAAATAATTGAAAATATTTTTAAAAATGAAAAAGCAAATTTTATTTTTATCACTTAGCATCTTTCT